>NZ_CALIAA010000114.1 GCF_938040765.1 uncultured Fretibacterium sp. | reverse complement strand
GGGTCCGCGTCCGCTTCGAGCGGGAGCAGCGGGGGCTCGTCCTGAGCGAGGCGGACATCGAGTGGAAGGAGGCGCTCTTCCGGTTGGGGGACCCCTCCGAGGCGCTGTCGATCAAAGGACATTTCCTCCGGGTCTACGCGCAGGAGGGCGGCTGCTTTACCACCGGCGCCGAGTTTCTGGACGTCACCCCGGAGCAGCAGATCAGGTTGGTCGGGCTGTACGCGCTGCATCGTCCCCATGCGGCGGGGGCCTGATGGGGGCATCCGCCGTTCGAGCGGCCGGACGATCGAGGAGCCGCCGGCACTGCCGGCGGCTCCAACTTTTATTCTTATGCTCTACCCCTGAAGGGGCCTGATTTGGATTTGGAGTCACGCGGAGGTCCCGTTCGCAAACGCCAGCCCATCCCCCTCGACATCCACCGACACCTGCGTCCCGGCGGGGAACTGCCCGGAGAGCAGGGAGTCGGCCAGCCGGTCCTCGATCAGGGACTGAATGGCGCGGCGCAGGGGCCGGGCCCCATACTTGGGCTTGAAGCCCTTCTCCAGGATCTTCGTCTTCGCGCTCTCGCTGACCCCGATCCGAATGCCCCGTTTCTCCAGGCGCTCGCCCACCTCCGCGAGCATCGTCTCGACGATGCGCATCAGGCTCTCGCGGGAGAGCGGGCGGAACACGGCCATCTCGTCGATGCGGTTCAGGAACTCCGGCCGGAACGCACGCTGTGCCTCGTCCAGGATGACGGTCTTGATGCGGTCCCAGTTCCGGGTCTCCGCGTCGGAGGCGCTCCCGAACCCCAGGGCGCCGCCCTGCTGGGCCTCCCTGGCTCCGATGTTGCTGGTCATGATGATCACGGTGTTGCGGAAGTCCACCTTGCGCCCCTGGCCGTCGGTCAGGTGCCCGTCCTCCAGGATCTGGAGCAGGACGTTGTAGACCTCGGGGTGCGCCTTCTCGATCTCGTCGAAGAGCACGACGGAGTAGGGGCGACGGCGGACGGCCTCCGTGAGTTTGCCGCCGCTCTCGTGCCCCACGTAGCCGGGGGGCGCGCCCAGGAGCTTGGAGACCTCGTGCTTCTCCATGAACTCGCTCATGTCCATGCGGATCATCGCCTCCTCGCTGCCGAAGAGAAAGCGGGCCAGGCAGCGCGCCAGCTCGGTCTTGCCCACGCCGGTCGGCCCCATGAAGAGGAAGCTGCCGATGGGACGCCGCGGGTCGCGCAGCCCCGTCCGGGCGCGGCGAATGGCCCGCGACACGGCCCCAACGGCCTCGTCCTGGCCGATGAGGCGCGAGGAGATCTCCTCCTCCATGCGCAGAAGGCGCTCCGATTCCGCCTCGGTGAGCTGCCTCACGGGGATGCCCGTCAGCTCGGAGACGACGTCGGCGATGTCCTCGGAGGTGACGGCGGCGCGCTGGTGCGTCCGGTTCTCGCGCCACTCGGCCTGTGCGGCCTCCAGCTGGTCGGCGAGGGTGTGTTCCTCGTCCCTCAGGCGGGCGGCCGCCTCGAAGTTCTGGGCCAGGACAGCGCCCTCCTTCTGCTTGCGGGACTCCTCGAGGCAACGCTCCAGCTCGCGGATGGACTCGGGCGGGTCCAGCGTGCGCAGGCGGGACCGGGCCCCGGCCTCGTCGATGAGGTCTATTCCCTTGTCGGGCAGGAAACGGTCCTGGACGTAGCGGGCGGAGAGCTGCGCCGCGGCGGCCAGGGCCTCGTCCGAGATGGAGACCTGATGGTGGGCCTCGTAGCGGTCGCGCAGGCCCTTGAGGATCAGGACGGTGTCCGGGATGCTCGGCTCCTCCACCCGGACCGGCTGGAAACGCCGCTCCAGCGCGGCGTCGCGTTCCACGTACTTGCGGTACTCGTCCTGCGTCGTGGCCCCGATCAGCTGGAACGCGCCCCGCGAAAGGCTGGGCTTGAGGATGTTGGCGGCGTCCACCGCGCCCTCGGCGTTCCCGGCGCCGACGATGGTGTGCACCTCGTCCACGAACAGGATGACGTCGCCGGAGTCGCTGAGCTCCTTGACGACGCGGCGCAGCCGTTCCTCGAACTCGCCGCGGTATTTCGTCCCCGCGACGAGGTTCCCCGTGTTGAGCTGCACGACGCGCTTGTCCTTCAGCGGTTCCGGGACCGCGCCGTCGGCGATCTTCTGGGCCAGCCCCTCGACCACGGCGGTCTTGCCCACGCCCGGGTCGCCGATCAGGACGGGGTTGCTCTTGGTGCGGCGGCAGAGCACCTGCATGATGCGGCGTATCTCGCGCTCCCGGCCGATGACGGGGTCCAGCTCGCCGTCCCGCCCCTTCTGGGTGAGGTCGATGCCCAGCTGGTCCAGCGTGGGGGTCCGGGACCTGCCCTTCTTCCTGAGCCGGTCCGAGAGCAGTTCGACGTTCTGCCCCTTGGGGTCGGGGCTGCCCTCCCCATCCTGGAGGATGGCCGTGATCTGCCTCCGGGCGGCCGCGATGTCGACGCCCATCGTGAAGAAGTACTGGGAGACCAGGCTGTTGTCGTCGCCCAGGATGCCCAGGAGCATGTGCTCGGTGTCCACGTAGTTGACGCCCATGTTCCGGGCCTCGAGCATGGACAGCTCCAGCGCCTTTTTCATCCGGGGGCTGAGCGGCAGGTCGATGGACTTCATGTTGGGCTGCGACTGCCCCATGGCCTCCTCGATCTGGGACTTGATGCGCTCCAGGTCGAGCCCCAGGGCGATCATCGCCTGACAGGCCGTGCCGCCGCCCTCGTGGATCAGGCCCAGCAGGATGTGCTCGGGCTCCACCATGGGGTGCCCCATGCGAAGGGCCTCGTGATGGGCCAGCTGGATGACTTTTTTACCTCGTTCCGTAAAGAATTGCCACATTTTTGTTCTCCTTGCCGTGCATGGGATTCAGAAAAGAGCCTAAGCCAGCATCAGACTGTGCAGCATCTTCTTGAGCATATCCGCCCGAATGACGCTGCGCTTGTGGGGGGAGAGGTCGAACTCGTTCCGCCCCATCTCCTCCTCGTGCCTCAGGGCGACCTCGATGATCAGGCGCTCCCGCGTCGAGAGCAGCTCGCGCTCCTGAAGGGCCAGAAGCAGCTTCCGGCACTCCTGCTCGGTGATGGAGTCCCCGACGATCGCGTCGATATGGCTGAGCCGGTCCTCGGGGGCCTCGAAGGCGACGCGCAGGATGCGGATGTACCCGTGCCCGCCCCTCTGGCTCTCGACCAGAAAGCCCCGCTCCGGCGTGAAACGGCTGCGGAGGACGTAGTTGATCTGACTGGGCACGCAGCCGAACGTCTCGGCCAGCTCCTTGCGCCTGAGGGAGACGATGGACTCGTCCCCCTCGGATTCGAAGAGCTCGTGAATGTACTTTTCGATGGTTCGGGTCAGATTGGACAAAACGCGCTACCTGCTTTCCGAAATATATTGGCTTTCAACCTGTATTGAACCTGTATTGAACGAAACGACACGGTTCTTGCGTCCATTCCGGCCCAATTCTATCCTTAAGGTCAAGTATAATCAATAACGAAAAATGCCGAAACCGGGATACATATTCAGGTTTCTTCGGATGCGCGAGCCTGTGGATGCGGGTATACTGAAGGTCAGAGATCGAACGAAAAAAGAGCCGACCTTCCGTCCTCTTTTCGCGGGCGGGGGCGGCATGGATATCCGGGGGTACACATGACGGAGTACAAGGGAGTGGCTTCGGGCATACTGGACGGGGGGGAGCTGGAGGTTCGCTGCTTCCCCGACCCGGTGCTCAAGAAGCCGGCCGAGCCCGTCGAGGAGTTCGACGAGGAGCTGGCCGATTTTGTGGCGAGGATGCGCGTTGCGATGCAGACGCACGATGGCGTTGGGCTGGCGGCCCCCCAGGTGGGGGTGTCCCGGAGGATCGCCCTGGTGGAGTACGACGGACAATTCTTCGTCCTGATCAACCCCCGCCTGCTGGAGCAGAGGGGCGAGCAGATGGGGGAGGAGGGGTGCCTGAGCTTCCCGGGCATCTACGCCGAGGTGAAGCGTCCCTCCTGGGTCCGGGTCGAGGCGCGCGACGAGAGGGGCGAGCTTCGCGTCCACGAGGTCGAGGACTTCCTGGCCAGGGCGTTCCTGCACGAGATGGACCACCTGGACGGCAAGCTCTTCATCGACTACCTCTCGCCCATCAAACGGGGGATGATCCGGACCAAGATGCGCAAGCGCGCGGCCGCCGCCCGATGACGCGCCTCTGGTTCATGGGGAGCGGCGCGTTCGCGGCCCGGTGCCTGATGCACCTGAGCGCGTCGCTTCCCCCCGGTATCTCCCTCGAGCGCGTGATCACCGGGAACCCCACGCGCGCGGGACGCGGCCTGAGGGAGACCGTCTCCCGCGTCGAGGAAACCGCCCTGGCCCTGGGGCTCCCCCTGGAGCGGACGGGCCCCCTGTCCGAAAACGAGCCTTTGCTGAAGGCCGTCACCACCTCCCCCCCCGACGCCATCTTCGTCGTGGACTTCGCCCAGCTGATCCGAGAGCCGTTTCTGAACGCCCCGCGCTGGGGCTGCCTCAACATCCACCCCTCCCTCCTTCCCCGCTGGCGCGGCGCCGCGCCGGTCCAGCGGGCCCTGATGAGCGGCGACGCGGAGACGGGGGCGACCGTCTTTCGCCTCGTCCCGGAGATGGACGCCGGCCCGATCTTGCGCCAAGTCTCCGTCCCCGTCGGGCTGACCGCCACGGCCTCGGAGCTTTATGAGAAATTGAGTTTGGGGGGAAGCCAAATCGCCCTTGAAGGTGTACAATATTTACTAAATACACCGAACAATATGTTTCATTTTTTGAAAAAGCAAGATAATGACGCCGCTACTTACGCTCCGAAGATCGGCAAGGCGGAGGGCGAGGTGTCGTGGGAGTGGGATGCCCTGCGGATCCACAACGTTGTCCGCGCGCTTGACGCCTCCTTTGGGGCCTTCGCGGCCGTGAGAGGAGCGAGGCTCAAGATGTGGAAAACCCTGCCCTGTGAGGGGGCCGGGGGGGCGGAGGAAAACGTCGGGCGTGTGCTGCGGTTTTCCGATGGTTTTCCGGTCGTGGGCTGCGGGGGGGGCGCGCTGCGCCTCGACGAGGTCCAGGCCGAGGGGAAGAAGCGGGTCGGGGGGAACGAATGGGCGCGCGGCCTGCGTCTGAAGGAGGGGGATGTGCTGTGACGGAAGGGCGGACGCCTGCGGAGATGGCGGGGCTCTACGAATGGCCCCGGGTCGTGGCCGTCACCGGGGCTCTGGGGTCGGGGAAGACGGAGTTCGTCCTGAACCTGGCGCGGGGACTCAAGGAGCGGGGAGAGCGCGTCACGATTGCCGACGCGGACATCATCAACCCCTACTTCTGCATCCGCCAGGTGGCGGACCAGCTGGAGCGGGAGGGGTTCACCGTGCTCACCCCTCCGGAGGCGGCCAAGTGGTCGGACATGTCCATCATCAACCCGGCGATCTCCCGGGCCATCGTGGACGGGAGTGCGCGGCTGATCCTCGACATCGGCGGCGACGCCGTGGGGGTCCGGGCCCTGACGCAGTTCGCGCCCGACCTGGAGGCGGCGGGGTACCGGCTGCTCCTGGTTGCCAACGCCTTCCGGCCCACGACGGGCAGTCCGGAGGCTATCGCGAAGATGCGGGCCAAGATGGAGATGCTCTGCGGGCTCGAGGTGGGGGCTCTGATCGCGAACTGTCATCTGATGGAAACGACGGCCGCCCAGGACGTCGCGGAGGGCGTCCGTATCGTCCTGGAGGCGGGGCGGAGGCTGAATCTGCCCGTGCTCTACGCGACGGTTCTGGAGGAGCTCTGCGGCGAGGTGGAGCGGCTGTTGGGGGTTGACTCCGTCCCGATCTGGCCGATGGTCCGGTACATGCAGCGCCCGTGGGAGGGCGAAAGCATGTGGTCGGCCCCGGTGCGGGCGAACGGAGCTTGAAGCGAGGCGCATTGTTTTTCGCGAGGATTCGCATTTCAACGTCAGCGAACAGGAGAGGAGACGTGGAAACATGGCGAAAGGACGAGTGGAGGTTCGGGAGGATTACTGCAAGAGCTGCGGGCTTTGTGTGGAGGTCTGCCCCAAGAAGGTCCTGAGGATTTCCGACAGGATCAACCCCAAGGGGTACCGCCCGGTGGAGCAGTTTCAGGAGGGGTGCATCGCCTGTGCGCTGTGCGCCCGCATCTGTCCGGACGTGGTTCTGACGGTCTATCGCACCGACGAGTAGCTGGAGGGGGGACAAAAATGGCGAAGGTTTTGATGAAGGGGACGGAGGCCATCGCGGAGGCTGCCATTCAGGCGGGCTGCCGGTATTTCTATGGATATCCGATCACGCCTCAGAACGAGATACCCGAGTATATGTCGTCGCGCCTTCCGCAGGTTGGGGGAGTGTTCCTCCAGTGCGAGAGCGAGGTCGCGTCCATCAATGCCCTGATGGGCGGGGCGGCCACGGGGTACCGTGCGATGACCACGTCGTCGAGCCCCGGCATCTCCCTGATGGCGGAGGGGATGTCCTACATCGCGATGGGCGAGCTGCCCTGCGTCATCGTCAACGTGATGCGGGCCGGCCCCGGACTGGGCGGGATCCTGCCCGCTCAGGGCGACTACTTCCAGGCGACGCGTAACGCGGGGCACGGGGACTACCGCATGATCGTGCTGGCCCCCGACAACCTGCAGGAGGCCGTGGACCTGATCCAGGACGGGTTCGACCTCTCCCAGAAGTACCGGACGCCGGTGATGGTGCTGGCCGACGGCTTCATGGGCCAGATGATGGAGGCCGTGGAGATCAAGACGCGCACGATCGAGGATCCCAAATCCAACGCGGAGTGGGCCCTTGGCTGGCGCAAGGAGCGCGGCGGCGAGCGTACGATCGTCTACAACCTCAAGCTGAAGCCCGAGGATCTGGAGATCCAGGTGACGCACCTCCAGCAGAAGTACCTGAAGATCCGCGAGAACGAGCAGCGGGTCGAGCGCTACCTGGTGGAGGACGCGGAGCTGGTGATCGCCGCCTATGGGACGACGAGCCGCATGGCCCGGACGGCGATCGACCGCCTGAGGGGGGAGGGGCTCAAGGTGGGGCTGATCCGGCCCATCACCCTGTGGCCCTATCCGGTGAAGGGCTTCAGGGATCTGCCCGCCTCGGTCAAGCTGCTGCTGGACGTGGAGATGAGCTCGGAGTATCAGATGCTCGACGACGTCAAGATCTCGACCGAGTGCCGCCTGCCCGTGGAGACCTACGGCCGGTGGGGCGGCTTTACGCCGTCCGTGCACGAGATCGAGGACAAGTGCAGGGAACTGCTCGGAAAGCTCGGGAAGAAGTAGAAGGAGGGGGCGAGAAGATGAGCGAGACGAAAGTTTTTGAGATGACGAAGACCTGGCAAAGGGACGTGCACACGCACTACTGCCCGGGTTGTATGCACGGCGTGGCCCACCGCCTGGTCTGCGAGGCCATAGACGAGCTGGGGATCCAGGAGGACACGATCGGCATCGCCCCGGTGGGCTGCGCCGTCGTCATGCACCAGTACATCGACGTGGACTTCATCGAGGCCGCCCACGGCCGCGCTCCCGCCCTTGCCTACGGGATCAAGGCCGTCAGGCCCGATAAGATCGTCTTTTCCTATCAGGGCGACGGCGACCTGGCCTCGATCGGAATGGGGGAGGTCGTCCACGCGGTCAACCGAGCCTGGCCCCTGACGATTATCTTCGTCAACAACGCCATCTACGGCATGACCGGCGGTCAGATGGCGCCCACGACGCTCCTGGGCCAGAGGGCGACCACCTGCATCGGGGGACGCGACCCCAAGGTGAGCGGGTACCCCATCCGGGTGAGCGAGATGCTGGCCACCCTGGCCGGTCCGGCCTACATCGAGCGCGTGGCGCTCTCCCAGCCCAAGTACATCATGCAGGCCAAGGCCGCGATCAAGAAGGCCTTCAAGAACCAGGTGGACAAGAAGGGGTTCTCCTTCGTCGAGGTGCTCTCCACCTGCCCGACCAACTGGGGCATGCGTCCTGTGGACGCCCTGAAGTGGGTGGATGAGAACATGATTCCCTACTATCCTCTGGGCGTCAAGAAGGATTTCGAGTGAGGAGGGCGAGGACATGGCGGACAACGGAGGAAAGAAGTTCGAGCGTACGCTGGTTGCGGCGGGTTTCGGCGGACAGGGATTGATGGTGCTGGGCCAGCTGATCGCCTACACGGGCAACGCGGAGGGACGCAACGTCTCCTGGCTGCCCTCCTATGGGCCCGAGATGAGGGGCGGTACGGCCAACTGCAGCGTCGTCATCTCCGACGAGAAGGTGGGGTCCCCGGTCGTCTCCGATGCGGATGCCGTGGTGGTGATGACCCAGCCGTCCCTGACCAAGTTCAAGAACGACGTCAAGAAGGGCGGGGTCCTTATCTACAACAGCGACCTGGTCAAGCTGGAGGGGGAGAACGTCCGCAGCGACATCCGCACTATCGCCGTCCCCGCCAACACGATCGCCAACGAGACCGGCAGTGACAAGGTGGCCAACATCGTGATGCTGGGGACCCTCGTCGCCGCGACCGACCTGGTGAGTGACTCGATGTGCATTGAGATGATCAAGGAGAAGCTGGGCACGAAGAAGCCGCAGTTCCTGCCCATGAACCTGAAGGCCTACGAGGCGGGCAAGGCCCTTGTGAAGTAGGGGACGGACGCCTTTCTCGGATTGGAATGAAGGATCGGGCCCCTGGCATACGGCCGGGGGCCCGATTTTTCGTGGATTGAAATCGAGGGGGTACGGGAGAGGCTTTTACGGCCTCTCCGCAAAGACGGTGGCCCAATGAAAGCTGAAGCCGAAGGCTACGGCGAAGGCCGGGTAAAACAGAATCGTGCCCTCTCCGTCGTAACCAGGGGAAATGTTGATGAAACGGGTCGACGCGAGGTAGATGGCGCACAGGCATGGAAAAACTATCTTGAAGAGCAGGTCGGGCGGATAGGATTCCACGTTGCCGGTACGGGGGTTGCGATAATGGCAACGGACGTGGCTCCATTTGCGGCGCAGGGTCAGAAAGCCGATCCAGGCGAGGCAGAAAAAAAACGTCGTCAGGTTGAGCAGGCTGTCCTTTTTGGCGGCGTCCAGCCCCCATGCGACCGTCCTCGATATCAGGTACCCCATGAGCATGCACGCGGAGAGGGCCGCCCAGAACCTCCAATGGGAAAAATAGGAGCGGGATCTTGCCGCAGCTTCTTCCCGTTCCATCCATTCCTCTCCGGCAGGCCTCTCGACGACGTAGTGGCAGGGCGGATTCGGCAGTTTTTTCTTCCTGCGGGGCGGCTCGGGGATGTCCGAGTACTCCACGTCCTCCCAGTCCGTTTCGGAGGAGTACCGCCAAGCGTTGGCGCGGGATGCTCGTTCTCCGTCCCGGTCCGAGAACTCGGCTTCCGTATAGGGGGCGTCATCTCGGGCCCATCCGTCCTCGAAAAAGCCGTCGTCCTCCACGTCCATATCCTCTTGGAGGGGCTGCCGAGCTTGATCGTACGCACTTTTGCGCACCGGATCGCTCAGAACTTCGTAGGCCTCCGTCGCGGCAGCGTAGATCCTGGCGGCGAAGGGTTCCGGGTTCGCATCGGGCCCGAAAAGGGCGGACATTCTCCGGTAGGCTTCCTCAATCTCCGCGTCCGTCGCCCCGTTCGGGACGCCCAGAATTTGATAGTAGTCCGGCTGGTTCATTTCATGCTCCTCTTGTCGCTGGCTGAGCGGGAGAGTCCCCGCCCTTATTATGCTATCCGGACCCGTCAGCGTAAAGTAGCCATTGGAACGTTTTTACGGCGGACAGGTCCGTGGGGCTGGGAAAAATCCAAACTGTAGTCCATGGGCCGATTTCTTTGCCCTTACCCTTGACGTTCCCGCGATAGACGGTATAATGTTTTCTGTTTTGCGGGGGTGGCGGAATTGGTAGACGCGCAAGACTAAGGATCTTGTGGCTGTAAAGCTGTGGGAGTTCGATTCTCCCCCTCCGCACCATAGAAAATCAGACGCCTGAAGCGTTCTTGAAGGCGCTTGGGCCTGTTAAAAGGAAAGACGGCGGAAGGCCGTCTTTTTGTTTTCTCTCCTTTTTTCCCCTCATTCGATCTGCGGGACATCGGGCGCGGACGCCCCGCCCGACGCGGTCAGTTGATCTCCTCGATGTGTGCGATGTACTCGAGCGAGCGCAGGGCTTCGATGATCTCGCTGTGTTTTTTGTACTTCTTCAGCTCGGCGCTGTTGATGGTCAGGGATACGGTATAGACGCTCAGCCCCGAGTTCAGGTACGCAGGGTTGGATTCTATGTCCTCGATCCGGATCCCCAGGCTCCGGACCGTCGTGACGAAGTACTGCAGGTTGCCCTTGCTCTTCAGCTCCAGATGGATCTCGAAATGGTTCGAGTTGTCCTTCATGTACCGCTCGATGGGCGGAAACAGGGCCAGACTGGAGAACAGGGCCAGGAAGGAGATCGACGCCACCGTGTAGAGCCCGGCGCCCAGCGCCATCCCGACCAGTCCGCAGCACCAGAGGGCCGCCGCCGTGGTCAGACCCTTGATCTGGCTTTTCGAGCTGAACAGGATGGCGTTGACGCTGACCATCGCGGCGCCGACCACGGCCGCCGCCGAGATGAGGGGGAAGCGCTCCGACGCGGATCGACAAAGGTACAGGTCCGTCAGCATGGCCGTCGTGGAGGCCAGGGAGACGAGAATGAAGGTGCGCAGCCCCGCGGAGTGCCGCTTGCTGGAACGTTCGCAGCCGATGATCGCCGCCAGCATGACCGAAAGCAAAATCCTCAATATGACGGAGCGGACGTTGAGCTCATCCGTCCATCCTCCCAAGATTGCCGCGGCCAGGCCGTTGATTTGCGTATTCATGACACCTAAAACCTCCTCAGGCGCGAACGGCGGATGTTCGCGTAGCGGCGGCTCGCCTCCATCGCCGCATATTGATTCTCCGACGCCTCCATAAAGGCCTCCTCCTCCTCGGAGAGGAGGGATTTGGGGGGCAACTCCTTCTGTATTTTCTGTATCCTCTCGACCAGCAGTTCTATGGCGGATTTTCGGCCCTCGCTTGCCGGGAGGACCTCCTCCGGGACGATGTCCTCCAGCCGCGTGTGATAGGAGCCCGCCAGATACAGCGAGAGCTTTGCGCAGCCCGGTCCGATCAGCTCGTAAAGGACGCTGGAGGCGAGGATGATCGTCTGCAGCGCTCCCCCCATCTCCCCGCCGAGCGTCCTGGCTCCGAGGGCCGCGAGGCCGATGGCGACGCCCGCCTGCGGGATCAGGGCCAGACCGAGGTAATTCCTGACGTTTTTCGGCTTGTGCACGAGAAGACATCCCCAGAACGCGCCGGCGTATTTCCCCAGGATCCGGACGATGAAATAGACGACCCCGACGAGAAGGAGCGGCACGCTGCCGACGGCGGCCGAGGCGCTGAAAAGCGTATCCAGCTTGAACGACAGCCCCGACCGGACGAAGAACAGAAGAAGGATCGGAGGGCTGAAGTAGTTCAGCTGCTTGAACAGCTTGTCGTCCTCGGTGAGGTTGACGTAGACCGTGCCCATCGACATGCAGCCCAGCAGCGGGGAGACGTCGAAGAGCGTGCAGATGCCGCAGAACGAGAACAGCAGGGCAATGGCGATGATCAGCCGGTTGTCGGTGGAGTGTTTTTTGAACAGCATCCACTTCATCACGAGCCCGAAGAAGCAGCCGAGGCCCAGGACCCCGGCGTTGACGGCGATCGGAAGAAGGACGTTTTGAAGGTCGAAGCCTCCGCCCGCTCCCGGCCCCGCATCGGAGATCGAGGCGAGGGCGACGGAGATGGCGATGCTGTACTCGACCAGCCCGACGACGTCGTCGAGCGCCACGACCTGCAGGAGCGTGTTGACGAAGTCCCCCTTGGCCCCCGTCTGCCGGATCGTCATCATGGTCGAGGCCGGCGCGGTCGCCGAGGCGAGTGCGGCCAGAACGACCGAGAAGGCGAAATTGAGTCGCAGGACGTAATAGACGACGGCGAAGACGAGGAGCGAGGTCAGGCACGCCTCCAGAATCGTTATGACGATCACCTTCGTCCCGTTCTTCCTCAGAACGGACATTCTGAAGAACTCGCCCGTGCTGAACGCGATGAAGGCGAGCGCGATGTCCGGCAGAAAGTCCAGTCCGTCGATGATCCGGGCCGGGACGAGGCGCAGGCAGTAGGGGCCGATCAGGATCCCGGAGACGATATAGGCGGTCACGTCGGGCAGCCTCAGGCGCTTCGTCAGACGCGTCGCCATGAACCCGGAGAAGAGCATGAGCGCCACGGATATGATGACGGCGGCGGCCGAGGACGTATTATGAAAGGCGGAGATGTAATCCTGCAACTTTGCCCCTCCATTCCGGGCTCCCGAACCCAAGGCTGACAGCGGCGGCAACCTTATGATTATAATATAACGAACGATACGGCGACAAATGTCGGGGGGGCCGAATGGACCGCATGTTTCGCCGTGCGCCGAAGGTCGGGAAGCGGCCGGGGATGTCCGGAGGAGGCAGCGCTCGACGCGCTTCCAGGCTATTTCCGGGGCGTGGCGGAGGATGTTCTTTGCCGATCCTCGGGACGGAGGTCCCGGGTGTGGGACGTGGCTTTTTGAGAGGAGCGAACGTGATGCTGCTGCAAGAGGAGCGAGAGAGCGTCGTCGATTACTGCCGCAGACTTGTGACGCACCATCTGACCAGGGGGACGGGCGGAAACGTCAGCGTCTGCAATCGGGAACGGGGATTGATGGCGATCAGCCCCAGCGGGATGGATTACTTCCGGACCGAGCCGGAGGATGTCGTGGTGCTCGACCTCGAGGGCCGTGTCGTGGAGGGGAGGCGCGTCCCGTCGAGCGAGGTCGATATGCACCGCGTCCTCTACGCCGGGCGCGAGGACATCGGGGCGGTGGTGCATACGCACTCGACCTGTGCGACGACCCTGGCCTGCCTGCACGAGGGGCTTCCCCCCGTGCACTACCTGATCGGCTTCGCCGGATGCGACGTCCGCTGCACCGAATATGCCCCGTTCGGGTCCCGGGAGCTGGCCCGGCTGGCCTTCGAGGGGATGAGGGACCGCTACGCCGTGCTGTTGGGCAACCACGGCCTTCTGGCGGCGGGGCCCGACATCCGCTATGCCTTCAACGCGGCCGAGGAGATCGAGTTCGTCTGCGAGCTCTACTGCCGGGCCCGCAGCATGGGCAAGCCGGTCCTGCTGTCGGAGGCGGATATGGAGGTCGTGTTGGAGAAGTTCAAGAGCTACGGGCAGCGGGACTGAGGGGGCGAGAATGCGGGGACGGGGGTGAAGGGCTGTGGAATTCCGAACGGTCGCGTCCGAAAGGGAGCGTTTTCTCGACCTGCTCCTCCTGGCGGACGAGGAGGAGACGATGATCGCCCGCTATCTGGACCGAGGCGAGATGATCGCCCTTTACGACGGCGGGCTCAGGGGCGTGTGCGTCGTAACGAACGAGGGGGAAGGGCTCTACGAGCTCCAGAACATCGTGATCGTCCCGGAGCATCAGGGATGTGGCTACGGCAGGGCGCTGATCCTCCACGTCCTTGATCGGTACAGGGGCCAGGGCGTCCTGCAGGTCGGAACCGGCGGACGCACCGCCGTGTTCTACGCGTCCTGCGGTTTCGAGGTTTCCCACACGCTGAAGAACTACTTCGCAGAGCACTACAGCCGTCCGATCATCGAGGATGGCGTGCGGCTCCTCGACAAGGTTTACCTCAAGCGGGCGCTGTGAGGGCCGAAGTTTCGCTCGGGTCTGATGGAGGTGGAGCCGCGGCAGGTCCTCCATTCTTTGCCGCCTCGCTCCCCGCCCTATCCCCGCCGGTAGACGATCTCTCCCCCGACTACCGTCATCTCGGCGGCGATGTCCCGGATCCCGTCCGGTTCGATGGTGAAGATGTCGTCGCTGAGCACCGTGAAGTCCGCGAGGTATCCCGGGCGGATTCGGCCCTTGAACCCCTCGGCGAATTCCGCGTAGGCGCTCTCCAGCGTGTAGGCATCCACGGCGTCGCAGATGCCGACGCATTCCTGCGGGAAGAACCCGTCCTTCGGATATCCGTCCTTGTCCTTTCGGGTGACCGCGCTGTAGAGGTTGGGGAAGGGGTTGCAGCTTTCCACCGGAGCGTCGGTGCCGTAGGAGACGTGTCCTCCGAGGCGCCTCAGGGTCTCGAAGGCGTAGGAGGTCGAGGCCAGTTCTCGGCCGCACCGGCTTTCCACGACGTGCATGTCGTAGTCCAGGAAGATGGGTTGGACCATGGCCAGGACCCCCAGGCGCGCGATACGCTCCAGCAGCGGGCGGTCCGTGATCTGGCAGTGGACCAGGGCGTGCCGCAGCGTGTTGGGGCCGCCGTTCATCATCCTCTCGTAGATGCCGACCGTTTTTTCGACGGCCGCGTCGCCGATGACGTGCGTGATCACCTGCATCCCACGGGCCGCTGCGGCGCGGCAGAGGCCTTCCTGCTTTTCGTCGGAGAGGGCCTCGACGCCGCAGTTACACGGATCGTCCGCGTAGGGCCGGCGCATGAGAGCGGTGCGCGCCCCCAGGCTGCCGTCCTTGAAGAGCTTCAGGGGACCGATCGTCAGGCGGTTGCCCTTGTAGATGTCCCTCCTGGCCTCGGTGTCGCAGAAACGGTTCAGGGCCTCGGGGTCGTCGAAGGTGATCTGATGTCGATAGCGGATCGTTGCCCTTCCGGTCTCGAAAAGGGTGCGGATGGAGTCCGAGTCCCCATAGACGTTGGGGGCCCCCACATCGTTGGACTGGATGCTGGTCAGGCCGCAGGCCGCGCAAGTGTCCAGCGCATCCGCGAACATCCGGACCTTCTCCTCGAACGTGAAGTCCGGAATGACCTGCTCCACCCACGCGACGGCGTTCTCGGTGAAGACTCCGTTGGGCTTTCCCTCCGAATCCGTCCCGATCGTTCCTCCCTCGGGCGGGGTAGCGCCGGCATCGATCCCCATCAGCTCCAGGACCTTCGTGTTCGTCGCGCAGATATGTCCGCAGACCCGTTCGAGGACGATCGGAATCTCCGTCGATATCCTGTCGAGGTCGAGGCGGTTGGGTATCCGCTTCTCGCCCTCGAAGAGGTCTTGGTTCCAGCCCATACTGCGGATGCCCCGCGCAGCGGACTCGGGGCGGGAGGCGATGAACGCGCGGCAGGTGTCGACGATCTGCCCGATGCTCCTGCATCCGGAGAGGTCGGCCTGTGCGTTCGCCGCGGCGATGCAGGACAGGTGCATGTGAGAGTCGTTGAGGCCCGGCAGCACGGTTCGGCCGCAGCAGTCCACGACGGCGGGAGCGAGCCCCGCCAGCGCATGCATTTCGTCCCGTCCGCCGACGGCCCGGATGGTCTCGCCGTCCGTCAGCACGGCCTCACAGAATCGCCCCTTCTCCAGATAGAATTTCCCGTTCTCGAAAATCTTCATGACTCGAATGCCTCCTTATTGGGACGAGCCCTGCCGCTTCAGGCGCAGGTCGAACAGGGCATAGGCCACGGCGCCGACGGCGGGGACGCAGAGCCCCAGCAGGGCGTTCGCGGGGTCCTCGACGAGCGTATTGATCAGCAGCCCGAAGAATACGAGCCCGATGAGGATGGGGACCACCGGATAGCCCACCACCCTGTAGGGACGCCGGATGTCCGGATACTTGCGGCGCAGGCGGATGACGGCGAACATGCCCAGCATGTAGTAGAACATGGCGTTGAAGATGACGAGCGAGGTCAGCTGATCCAGGGAGCGGAACAGGACCAGGATGATGGAGAATACGCACTGGACGGCCATGGGCACTGCAGGTACCTTGTACTTGGGGTGCAGCCACTTGAAGCTGGAGAAGAAATGTCCCTCCTGCGCCATAGCGTAATAGGTCCTGGGCTGGGCGATGATGCAGCCGTTCAGCGCGCCGAACATGGACAGAGCCATGCCCACCGTGACGATGATGGCCCCCGTGTTCCCCAGGACTTTCTGTGCCGCGGCCGTCCCCAGATAGTAGTTCTCGGCATTGAGCATAGTCTGGATCTCGGAGAGGGGCAGGACCCGGTAGATCGCGTAGTTGAAGAGGACGTAGAGAATCGTGATGCCTCCGATACCGAAGAAAAGTGCTCGCGGCAGGTTCTTGTGGGGTTCCCGTATCTCCTCGGCCACGACGTTGATGTTTGCCCAGCCCTCGTACGCCCAGAGCGAGGCGACGATCGCGAAGGCCAGCATCCGCAGGATATCGAAAACGGAAACGGGGCCTGTGGGAGGCTGAATCCCCAATGTGGGAGAGACCTGTCCCAGGAGGAGCGCCACGAAGAGGATGATCAGGATGGGGATCAGCTTGGCGACCATCGAGATGTTCTGGAGGATGGCGCTCAGGCGAATGCCGAAACAGTTGTAGAGGGAAAGGATCGCGATGAGCACGATGGCGATGGCCTTGATCCCCATGTCGCCGATGTCCGTAAAGGCCCGAAGAGCCGTAGGCAGGGCGATGGCGATCGCGGCTATGGACCCCGGTCCGCCGATGAGCCAGTCGCTGAACCCGTAGAGGAAGCCGAGGATCGGGTGATAAGCCTCGTTCAGGTAGAGGGTCATGCCTCCGGACCTCGGCATGGCCGCGCCCAGCTCCGCGTAACAGAGACCGCCCAGCACGGAGACCAGCCCCCCGACGGCCCAGCAGATCAGGGAGAGCCCGAGGCTCATCCCGCAGCGCTGAAGAACGTAAGCGCCCAGGTAGAAGATTCCCGACCCGATCATGATGCCGCCGATGATGCTCATACCGCCGAACAGACCGATATCCCGCCTCAGCTCGGTATTTTGTGAGGTGAGCGCCTCCAGCCTTTCGTTCTTTTCCACGATGCCCCTCCTTATGGATAATGAATGATGGAATAGAGAATAATGGAGTCCCTTGGCCTGACGGAATCCGCCGATGGAGCCTT
>NZ_CALIAA010000113.1 GCF_938040765.1 uncultured Fretibacterium sp. | reverse complement strand
CCGTCAGGTGCCGGGGCAGGCACACCTCCACCCGCACGAACAGGTCGCCGCTGCCCCCGCCCCTCCGGGGAAGCCCCTTGCCGCGCAGACGCAGGCGCTGGCCGTTCTGCGTTCCGGGCGGGAGCTTCATCGTCACGCTGCCCGACAGGGTCTCCACCGAGACCTCATGCCCCAGCACGGCGTCCCACGGCGCGACCCTGACGCTGCGCGTCAGGTCATAGCCATTGACCTGAAACAGGGGATGCGGCGCCAGATGCAGATTGACGTAAATGTCGCCCCCTCCGTTCGCCTTGCCCGGCAGGCGGATCTGGGCCCCCTCCGATATGCCCTGCGGAAGCCGCACGTTGATCGACCTCTGGCAGCCGTCGGGCGAGCGCATCACCAAGGTATGAGTCCCCCCGCGGACAGCATCCTCCAGCGTCAGCTCCAGATCGACCTCGCTGTCCCGGCGTACCGGTGCGCGACTTCCCGCCCCGGCGAAGATATCCGCGAATCCTCCGCCGAAGATCGTCTTGAAGAAGTCGCTGAACCCGCCCATGTCCCCGCCGAAATCCATGTGCGTGCCTTCGCCCTGCCATCCGGGCGGGGGCGTGAAGTCCTGCCCCTGCTCCCAGTTCGCCCCCAGGGTGTCGTAGCGGACGCGTTTGTCGGGGTCCTTCAGAACCTCGTAGGCCTCGTTGATCTCCCGGTAGCGGGCATCCGCATCCTTCTCCTTGGAGACGTCCGGATGATACTTCTTCGCCAGCTTCCTGTATGCCTTGCGGATCTCGTCGGCCGTCGCGGTGCGCGGCACCCCCAGGATCCCGTAATAGTCCTTATACTGAACGGACATCGTTTATCAGCCCCTGATTGACCAATATTAACCTTCTTGAAAAGTATAGCAGTCCCGACAGGGAGCGTAAATAACGAAAACTACGGACACGGGCTTCCTTCAAATGGGCTTCCTTCAGGCGGACCCCCTTCGGGCGGTTCCCGTGCTCCGGCATCCTTCAGGTCGAAAGCGGCGGACGCCGTCCGCCGCTTTCGCTACTCGAAAAGCTTCTTGAACTTCTCGAAGAAACCCGGTTCTCCGGACCCCACCGGGGTCTTCATCTCGCCGGCCAGCTCCGTGATCAGTTCCTTCTGCCGGTCCGTCAGCCTGGAGGGGATATCGATGAACACATGGACGTAGAGGTCCCCGCGGCCGCGAGGCCCGCGCAGGCGCGGCATCCCCTTGCCCCGAACCTTCAGCACCTGGCCGTGCGAGGTCCCGGCGGGCACGCCGATCTTCTCCACGCCATCGATCAGGGTGGAGACCTCCACCTCCGCGCCCAGCACCGCCTGCGGATAGGTCAGGAGGAGGCGGGTGTGCAGGTCCGCCCCATCCCGCTCGAATGCCTTGTCCGGCTTCACGTCGATCAGCAGGTAGAGGTCGCCCTGAGGGCCGCCGTTGACCCCGGCCTCGCCGGCCCCCGTGATGCGCAGCCGCGTCCCCCGTTCCACCCCCGCGGGGACCTTGACCTCGAGCTTGTGCTTCCGCCGTACCTGTCCGCGGCCGCCGCAGTCGGAGCACTTCTCGCGGACGATCTTCCCGCGCCCCTGACACTCCGGACAGACGGTCACGGAGACGAACTGGCCGAAGAGGGTCCGCTGCACCTGCTCCACCTGCCCGCGTCCTCCGCAGACCGAACAGGTCTCGGAGGACGTGCCGGGCTTGGCCCCGGTGCCCCCGCAGCCCTCGCATGCCTCCCAACGCGGGACCTCCAGAGTACGGGTCACCCCGTTGGCGGCCTCCAGCAGGGAGACGCTCAGCGCCATCTCCAGGTCTCCGCCGCGTCGCGGCGCGTTGGGGTCGGCCTGGCGGCGTCCCATCCCCCCCCCGAATACCTGGGCGAAGAGATCGCCGAAGATGTCCCCGAAATCCCCCGTAAAACCGCCGCCCCCAAAGGGGTCCGCTCCATCGGCAGAACCGAACTGGTCGTACCGCGCCCGTTTTTCGGGATCGCTCAGCACGGAGTACGCCGCGTTGATCTTCTTGAACTTCTCCTCGGCCTCCCCGCTGCCATGGTTCGCATCCGGATGGTACTGGCGCGCAAGCTGGCGGTACGCCCTCTTGATCTCCGCCTGAGAGGCGTCGCGCGCGACACCCAGGATCTGATACAAATCTTCCAAAACAAACACACCCCGTTACATCGCCAGGTCGCGCCCCTGTGGGGCCGCGCGGGTCTCCATCCTCGGGCCCCAATCGTAAAAAAAGCTCATTTAATCCATAAAGCCCCCCTGTGGTACCCCAGCTTGCCTGTTTTGATGAGGAAGCTTGCCGGGGCCGCCGCTATCCAGATAGCGGCGTGGGGGCATGGGGGCGAGGCCCCCATGTTAATTTTTTAGGGAAGCGGTGAAGATTTTTGCCTATAGATGTTTTGCATGTTTACCCTTGGTAAAATATGCACTTTTGGGTTAATCAACGCTTCCCTAAGCAAAAGGGACGGAAGGGTAAGAGCCCCTCCGTCCTCCGTTCCATTATAGCTTATTCCAATTCGAAGCGGACTTCAATCAGGCCTGTCCCTGGTCGCTGAACTCGGCGTCCACCGTATCGCCGTCCGACGAGGATGTTCCCTCGCTGCCGGCCGAGGCCGAGGCGTCGGAGGCATTGGGGCTCCCCTGGCCGGCGGCCTGATAGAGCCGGGTGGAGAACTCCTGGAGCGTCCTCTCGAGCTCCTCCTTGGAGCTCTTCATCCTGGCCCCGTCGTTCGCCTCGATGGCACGCTTCAGCTCGTCGAGCTTGGAGTTAACCTTGCCCTTCTCCTCCGCGCTCATCTTATCCCCAAGGTCGCCCAACAGCTTCTCCGCGGTGAACACCGCAGCGTCGGACTCGTTGCGGACCTCGGCGGCCTCGCGCTTCTTCGCATCCTCGTCCGCGTTGGCCTCCGCGTCGTTCTTCATGCGCTCGATATCCTCCTTGGAGAGGTTCGAGGACTGGATGGTGATCTTCTGGGCCTTGCCCGTCCCCTTGTCCTTTGCGGAGACGTTAAGAATGCCGTTGACGTCGATGTTGAAGGTCACCTCGATCTGCGGAATGCCGCGCGGTGCGGGCGGTATGCCGTCCAGGACGAACTGTCCCAGCTTCACGTTGTCCGCCGCCATGGAGCGCTCTCCCTGAAGCACGAGGATCTCCACCTGCGTCTGGTTGTTCGCCGCCGTCGTGAACACCTGGCTCTTCGACACCGGGATCGCCGTGTTCCGCTCGATGACCTTGGTGAACACGCCGCCCAGGGTCTCGAGCCCGAGCGAAAGCGGGGTGACGTCCACCAGCACGATATCCTTGTGGTCGCCCTTCAGGATCGCCCCCTGGATGGCCGCTCCCGCCGCGACGCACTCGTCCGGGTTGATGCCCTTCGTCGGCTCCTTGCCCAGCAGGTCGACGATCTTCTTCTGCACCATCGGCATGCGGGTCGAGCCGCCGACGAGCAGGACCTTGTCGATCTCGCCCGCCTTCAGGCCGGAGTCCTCGAGCGCGCGCTTCGTCGGGGTGATCGTGCGATCCATGAGGTCCGCCGTCATCTCCTCGAACTTCGCCCGGGTCAGCTTCATCTCCAGGTGCTTGGGGCCGCTCTGGTTCGCCGTGATGAAGGGCAGGGAAATCGTGGTCTCCGTCATGGAGGAGAGCTCGACCTTTGCCTTCTCGGCGGCCTCGCGCAGACGCTGCATCGCCATCCGGTCGTTCTTGAGGTCGATTCCCTCGCTCTTCTTGAACTCGGCCGTCATCCAGTCGACGATCCGGTTGTCCCAGTCGTCGCCGCCCAGCCGGTTGTCGCCGGCGGTCGCCAGGACCTCGAACACGCCCTCGCCCACATCCAGGATCGAGACGTCGAACGTACCGCCGCCGAGGTCGAACACCAGGATCTTATGCTCCTCCTTCTTGTTCTCCCCATAGGCAAGACAGGCCGCCGTCGGCTCGTTGATGATGCGCAGGACCTCGAGCCCGGCGATGGTGCCCGCATCCTTCGTCGCCTGGCGCTGGGCGTCCGTGAAGTAGGCCGGAACCGTGATGACCGCCTGAGTGACCGGCTCGCCGAGGTAGTCCTCCGCGTCGCGCTTCAGCTTCTGCAGGATCATCGCGGAGATCTCCTGCGGCGAATATTTCTTTCCGTCGATGTCCACGCGGTAGTCCGTGCCCATCTCGCGCTTGATCGACATGATGGTGTGGTCGGCGTTGACGATGGCCTGGCGCTTGGCCAGCTGGCCCACCAGGCGCTCTCCGTCCTTCGTGAAGGCCACGACGGACGGGGTCGTCCTCATCCCCTCGGAATTGGCGATGATGGTCGTCTGGTCGCCCTCCTGCACCGCGATGCAGCTGTTCGTCGTTCCAAGATCGATTCCTACAACTTTTGCCATTTTCAGTTCCCCCTGTATGCGCTTCAATTTTCAGTTTCTGCAATCGGTTTTTCTTTTATTGCCATCGGCAAACGCTCTCCGGCCCTTTGCCCGGAGGGCGCCGAATCTCAATCACGCCTTGCCCACCGTGACCCGGGATGCCCGCAGCACCCTCTCGTCCGTCCGGTAACCTCGGGTCAGTTCCTCCAGTATCCGGCCATCCTGCTCGGGGTCCTCCACGGGGACCGTCTCCACCGCATCGTGCAGCGCGGGGTCGAAGGGGGCTCCCTCGGTCGGGATGACCCGGACCCCCAGCTCCTCGAGCGTCGAGAGGAACTGACGCCGAACCATCCCCACCCCCACCAGGACGTCCTTCGCGCTTCCGTCCTCCGGGACGGTCAGCGCCCGGTCCAGGTTGTCCAGGACGGGCAGGAGGGACGAGATCGTGTCGTCGGTGACCAGCCTTCGTATCTGCTGCCGCTCCTTCGCCATGCGCTGGCGGTAATTGTAGAAGTCCGCCCGCGCCGCCGCCAGCTCTCCCTCGAGTTCGGCGACGCGCTCCCTCAGCGCCCCCTCCTCGGAGGGAGAGGAAGGAACCGTCTCCGGGTCGGCCCCCCCCTCCTCCCTCAGGACCCCGTCCTCCAGGATGTACTCCTTCACGCGCCCCTCCGACTCCGGATGCGCCTCGACATCTCCTTCACCGCTGCCGGGTTCGAGCTCCTCCCGAATACGGTCGTCCATCACGTCATCATCTCCCAACCAGGGCTTTCGGCGGCGCGGAGGCCGGTTCCACACCGTCCACCCTCCCCGCCGGGCCCGTAATCGAACCGCCTATTCCTCCGCTTCCTCGTCCAGAGCGCTCGCCAGGGACTCCAGAACGGAGATGGAGCGTTCGTAATCCATCCTCAGGGGGCCGATCAGGCCCAAAACCGCCTTTTGCTGCCGAAGTCGGGCAGGGATGAGGATCATGGAGCTCTCCTGCATGCCCTCCGTCTCGTTCTCCTCTCCGATCGAGACGTTCAGCGCCTCGCTCTTCCGGCACTTCTCGATCATGTCGGCCAGGGGCTTCTCCTGCTCCAGCAGGGAGAGGACCGCCTGAAGCCTCGACAGGGTCTGGAAGTGAGGCAAATTCAGGATGTGCTTGGCCCCGCTGCTGAAGAAACGATAGTTCTGCACGGTCAGGAACTCGTCGAGCTCCCTGATGGCCGACCGGCAGGCCGTCTCGGCGTCCTCGAGGCCGCCCTGCACGTACTGGAACAGCACGTCGCGCACATCGCTCCAGGACCGGCCCGACGCGACGGTGTTGATGCGCCGGCTCAGCTCCTCGAGAAGCCCGGGCTCGACCTCGCCGGGAAGGTCGAACTGCGAATGGTGCACCAGCCCGCCCTTCAGGACGATCAGGGCCAGGATGTGGGTCCCCCCCAGCGGCACGAGGTCGATATGCCAGATCTCCGCGTCGTCGAGCCCCGGGACCGCCGCGACCGCGACGCACTTGGTGAGACGGGCCAGGAGGTGCGTGACGTAGGTCAGGAGCCCCTCCACCCCGCTGCGGCGCCCGGCCAGTTCCCGATGCCAGGTCTCGGCCTCGCTGGGACGGCTCCGGGCCCGCGCCGTGACGGAATCCACATAGACCCGATAGGCCTTGGCCGTCGGCAGCCGGCCGGAGGACGTATGGGGCTGATAAAAGTACCCCATCTCCTCGAGATCCGCCATCTCGTTGCGTATCGTGGCGGGACTCAGCCCGCGGATGTACTTCTTCGTGATGGTCCGGGATCCGGCGGGCTCCCCCGTCTTGATGTACTCGTAGACCACAGCGAGGATGATCCCCAGCTGCCGCTCCGTCACCGCCCATCACCTCCGCACAATTACCATTGTCGATTAGCACTCTTTAACGACGAGTGACAACACCTCTTTCACACGGTCAAGATTAGCAAGGGACGCCTTAAATGTCAATACAAGTCAGAGGGGGGAAACTACGGATTTTCCCGCCGTCCTTCCCAAATCCTCCTCGAAGGAGGGGCCCGGCCCCTCATGGAGAGCGTCGGGCCGAATCGTGAACGGGGCGGGCCGGGGAAAGGGCCTTGCGGGGACGGCAGCGAGCGGGGCGGCCATAATGAAGCATCCTGATGACGTATAATGTAGAAAAAGCCTCTTTGTCATTCCGGGTTATCGACGAGAGCTTTTGCGGAGAGGGGCGTTTTTCCGCGCACCCGGCGTTCGGGGAGAGAGTTCAAGGGCATCGAGCCTGAAAGTCCAAGTCTGGAGGTTTATCCCGCTCATGAGAAAAACAACGCGCCTGCTGTCCGGATTGTTTGTCCTGTCCTTCGCCTTGCCGGCCCTGTGGGGGGCCGCGGCGCACGGGGCGGTCGTCGACGACCCCATACACCCCTATCCGTCGAACTACCACTACCAGCTCCGGGACGTCAGCGGCTCCAGGGACGGGCACACGATCGCGGGGGCCCAGTGGTTCGCCACGAGCATCGAGAATTGGTTCTGGAGCTACTACAATCGCGACGACGCCACCCACATCCGTTACCTGCGCACCCGGGGCGGAGAGGCGCCTGAGGTTCCGATCGTGACGTCGGCGGATCTCCTGTACGAGTACAACCACGTCTACATCGACGAGCCCCAGCCCTATCCGGTGTCGTCCCTCTACGATCCCTACATGGATCCCCTCGAATCCCTCTTTCTGGTGATCCCGGAGGGCCGCGGCGACCTGAAGATCCGCCTCGCCAACGACCGGGGGCACCATTTCCCGTGGACCGCCCCCGAATCCAACGACGTCGTATCGCGCGACGTCATGGAGGATATCCTGATCAACGACCTCCCGAACTACAACGTGCAGGCGACGCCCAAAAGCCCTCAGCGCGTCGCGCCCCGAAACTCCATGGAACAGACGTTTCGTTTCCTTGCCGCCGAGACGGACAACTACGGCAGCGTCGCGGGGCACGCGACCTTCCGCCAGTCCGTGAGCCTCGACCTGGGCTATACGGGCTACAGGGAGTCGATCAAGATCCCTCTGGTCGTCGCCAACGTCCACGACGGCCCCGCCTCCGATCCCGGCAACGAGCTCTACTTCGACATGACCATCCGGGAGACCAGCGGGGACCTCAGCGGGGGCTACGTCAGCGGCGACGTGATCGGAGACGTGATCACCCGCACGAAGTTCCGTTGGGGCGTGTCCGACAATATGACGCGCAATCTCGGGACCCTCTTCATCATGACCCCCTACGGGGGGCGGATGCCCACCTACACGCTGCTCTCCCGCATCACGAACCGCACCGGCACCCGCTACCGCGTCCAGCGGTACGACACCCTGGACGTCCCCGCCTCGGACGACCTGATCGGCGGGCGGAGCCCCAGGGACCTGAAGCCCCTTCACTGGCGTTACGATCTCACGCCCGACCTCTACGGCAGCCTGCCCGCATATTTCCTGCTGGACGAGCAGAGCCAGGTCGCTCCGGGGCTGGTCACCGTCTACGAGAACAGGATCGACACGACCTACGGGTCCAGCGAGTCCTTCCGCCTCTATCCGTTCTCCAACGAGGGGAAGAAGTACGACCTGCGCCTCTTCTACCGCCGGATCGGCGGCATGACGCGGCTGGGCCGGGTCTATTCGTCCTTTACGGGGAACCGATACCGCTGGAGGGCGACGGCCTTCGACATGACCTTCGCGGATGTCGTCAAAAACGAGACGAACACCGAGCGCGAGCTCACCCTGCTGATGGGCAAGCCCCCCGTCATGCCGAGGGGAGGATACGGCTTCGGCGGGGTGTCGGACAAGTACATCAAGGCCGAAGCCCTGAACTCCTTCGAGATCGCCTCGCTCGTCCCCGCGGGCCTGGTCTCGATGGACCGGGAGATCGTCTCCCGGGACGCCTCCGGAGACATCGTATCCCGGGATGTCCCCGCTCAGATCGCCGTGCTGCCCGTGCAGATCCGCCTCTGCATCCCCCGGCAGGAGCAGCTGCTCGTCGGGCATTGGGAGGATCTGGAGCAGGCCACGGAAGCTCAGCTTCTGGAACGCTTTGCCCGATTCGGAACGGTGTGGGTACGATCCGAGCAGACCAACGAACGCGACATGAACCTCTTCTCCGCCATTGGGAACCGTGGGGCGGACCTGAAGGAGTGCGTGCGCGCCTTCATCCATGACGACTGTCTCTACCTGGACCTGATCGTCCTGATGGCGGACGCCAAGAGCCCCAAGGCTCAATATACCGCCTACTGCGAGATCGTGAAGGACGATGGGGTTCCCTACGTCCTCCTGGGCGACGGCGCTGCGGACGGGAAATGGAACCTGAGCTTCTACGTCGCGGCGGCAGGCGCAAATCCCCAGCCGGGCTACCCCGAGTCGGGAGACAAACGGCCGAGCAGGGAAGAGGGCGGCGGCGGGTGCAGTGCCTGGGGATTTCCCCTCGTATCCCTGGCCGGGGCTGCGCTGTTCCTTTGCGGACGCCGCAGCAGGCAGTGAGGGAGGACGGAGGCATAGGCCCCAAGCCGCAGAAAGGACGGTGACGCCATGAGCCTTTGGGAGAAGTGGGAGCGGGAAAAACTCCGCAAAAAGGGCTTCCGCGTTCGCGAGCCCAAGGATGTCGAAATTCACGCATCCTATATGAAACCCAACATTCGGAAGCAGATCGCCATTGTCCTGCTGGCCTGCATCGGGTGTCTCCTTCTTGTGCTCTCGGCGATGCTCACGGAGATGATGTTTACGGGAAGAGGATGGTCCAACACCTATATCGTGAGACTCTTCGCGACGATGCAGCAGACGCGGGAGCGCATCTCCTCGCAGAATCCCTGAGAAAAGGACAAAGGCCCGGCCCCTCTCGAGATGGGCCGGGCCTTCTACGCAAAGCGAAGATTTGCTTTCGCGCTTACAGCGCAGCAACATTATCTCAGAACAACGACAAGAACCATGACAAGATAGTGTCAAGGGACAGAGAAAATGTCATGGTTGAAAGGGTGAAAAGGGACCGAGAAAATGTCATCCCCCCCGCCCTTGCTTCCTGCTCAAGTTGCATTGAGGCTGT
>NZ_CALIAA010000112.1 GCF_938040765.1 uncultured Fretibacterium sp. | reverse complement strand
TTCCAGAGTACGAACACCTGCAATTATGGGGTCAATTACGGAAACGCCGTGAGCCTCTCCGATACTCTCTGCAAAACCGGTCATCCCTGCGCATCCCAAGAGAATCACCTCCGCCCCATCATCAACCGCCAAATCAATAATTTTCCGTAACCGATCGCACGCACGTTCACGGCAGGTTTCGAGCTCCAGAACGGGCATATCCAAGGAGTAAATTCCAGCCATCCTTGATCCCAGAGCATATTGATCCACCATGTTTTTCATCATCGGCACAGCCTTACGCAGAGCCGTTACGATAGCAAATCGCGAACCCAGAAGCAACGATAAGGATAAGGATGCTTCGGCGATCCCAACAACGGGAACCCTCGCAATTTCCTTCAGAGCATATAGGCCTGGATCCCCAAAACAGGCAAGCAGGATACCATCGTAGTCTCTCATGTCAATTTTTCTGAAAGACTGCAATGTCGCATAGACGGCAAGAGAATATTCGTAAAAGCTTTCCAGAGAGCGCGGCCCCGTCTCGGCTCCCAAAACATCGACCCTGCTTCCTGGACGAACCTGGGACAGTGCAGTCCGTCGTATCGACTCTGTCATTTCCCCGCTGGAATTAGGATTGAACACGAGATAAGAGGGCACAGTTATTACCTCCTGATAAACTATCCAATCACCCACCGTCACCTAAGAACTCAATCTCGCCTCTAAAACATCCTCCAAAGCTTGGACGCTAATCAGATCTCGGGGGATACCAAACTCTCCCAAAGCTTGTGCCAGCTGGGTAATTTCAGGAGGTTTGACAAAAGTCGCGGCCAAAAGCTTACTCTGCGCAAAAACCTCGTGAGTCGGTCCATCAAGGAGGACCTTCCCCTGAGCCAAAGCAATCGTACGTTTTGCATATTTCGCGATAATGTCCATCTCATGTGTGATGATGATGATGGTATGTCCCTCATTTTCGTTGAGGTGCCGCAGGAAGTTCATTACTTCTATGGCTTGGATGTGATCTTGTCCTGTAGTAGGCTCATCTACGATGATGACGCTTGGGCGAAGAGAAAGAATCGAGGCGATCGACACTCTTTGGCGCAATCCCTTGGGAAGAAAAAAAGGATGCATATCCATGTGCTCTTCACGAACGCCGGCAATCCTGGAGGCCTCCTTAACCCGCTCCTCGATCTCCGAAGTCGAAAGACCGATGTTCGTTGGCGCGTAGGCAATCTCCTTACGAACCTGATTGTTGAAGAG
>NZ_CALIAA010000111.1 GCF_938040765.1 uncultured Fretibacterium sp. | reverse complement strand
CGCCCCCATCCGTATCCTTTCCGTCCCCCTTCTCCCCAAAGCGATATATAATGACAAGGATGCTTGAAAAACCGGAGGGGAAATTCATGAGACGAACTTTGAACCTCGCCGCGCTGCTGGCGATGACGTTCTGTTTTGCCGTTTCGGCCCAGGCGGAGCCGCTCCTGCTCTACACCTCCCAGCCCGACGGGGACGTCCGGACCCTGGTCGAGGCGTTCGTGGAGAGCTGCCCGGGCGTCGAGGTCCGCGTGTTCCGCTCGGGCACGGAGGAGGTGGTGAGCAAGGTCCTGGCGGAGAAGATGACCGGACGGGTGCAGGCCGACCTCCTTCTGCTCGCCGACGCCGTGACGTTCGAGCGCCTGAAGGCCGAGGGGGTCCTGGCCGTCTACCGCTCCCCCGAGGCGTCCGCGCTGCCCGACTCCGTGCAGGACCCCGACGGGACCTACTGCGGGACGAAGGTGCTCGCCACGGTCCTTCTCTTCAACACGTCCGCGGGAAAGGCCGTCGAGCCCACGTGGAAGGCGCTCCTCGACCCGGAGAACGCCGACAGGGCCATGATCGCGAGCCCGCTCTACTCGGGGGCCGCGGCCTACCAGCTCGGCGTCCTGACCCGTTCGGAGGGCTTCGGCTGGAAGTTTTACGAGGGGATGAAGGCGAACGCCGTGGCGGTCGGCAAGGGCAACGGGAGCATCATCACCGCGGTGGCGGGCGGGGACAGGCTCTTCGGTCCCGTCGTCGACTACATGGCCCGGCGCGCCAAGGCCAAGGGTTCGCCCGTCGACTACGTCTACCCCGCGGAGGGCTCGCCCGTCATCACGGAGCCGGTGGGCATCGTCGCCCGGGAGGAAGTTCGCGGCGAGGCGAAGCGCTTCGTGGACTTCCTCCTCTCCGAAAGGGGACAGGCGCTCTTCTCCGGGATGGGGTACGTCCCCGTGCGCCGCGGCGTCCCCGTTCCCGACGGGCTGCTCGGCATCGACCAAATGACGGTCCTGAGCGCCGACTCCGCCATGCTGATCCGGGAGCGCGAGGGCGACAAGGCCCGGTTCTCGGAGCTCTTCGGCTATTGAGGACGGCCTTGCCCGAGTACGCCCTGCGGGAGGGCCGGGGACGCTTTTCGCTGCGGCGTTTTCCCGGCGGATGGAGCGTTGCCTTCACGCTCCCGCTCTTCTTTTTCTTCGTTCTTCCCTTCCTGCGCCTCTTCTGGCTGAGCGTGTGGAGCGACGGCGGCCCGACCCTGGGGCTCTACGCGGACCTGGCGGCCTCCGAGCGCGTGCGCGCGGGCATCCTCAACACCATCGGCATCGTCGGGGCCTCGACGCTCCTCGCGTCCTCCGTGGGGCTCGTCCAGGCATGGCTCATCGCCCACACCGACATCCGGGGGAAGAGGATTCTGGAGGGGCTCTTCATCATGCCGTTCGTCATCCCGTCCTACATCACCTCTCTGGCCTGGGCGCGCTTCGCCGGCCCGGGCGGGTTCCTGGCCCAGCTCACGGGGTGGAACGTCCCCTCGGCCTACAGCTGGCAGGGGATCGTCGGGGTCATGGGGATCTGCCACGCGCCCCTGGCCTTCCTGTTCTGCCTGAACGCGCTGCGGAAGGTTCCGCGCGAGGCCGAGTGGGCGGCCCGCTGCTCCGGCGCCGGACCGTGGAGGACCTTCCGGTCCGTCACCGTTCCCTCCGCCCTTCCCGGCATCGTGGGCGGGGCCATGACCGTGCTCCTCGCGGGGCTGGACAACTTCGGGATCCCCGCCTTCCTGGGGGCGCGCAAAAACATCAACGTGCTGAGCACCCTCATCTACCAGGAGGTCGTCGGGTTCGGTCCCTCCGCCTTCGGGCGTGCGGCGGCCCTGTCCGTGATGCTGGGGGGGCTCGCCCTCCTGAGCTGCGCCGTACTGTGGCGCTTCCTGCGCCGTGGGGAGGTGCTGGAGAGCCTCGTGCCCGACCGTCAGCCCCGCTGCGAGCTCGGACGCCTCCGGCCCTGGGTCGAGGGGCTGCTCTGGGCCTTCGTCGCGCTGACCTCGCTCCTGCCCCTCGCGTCCATGCTGGCGGCCTCCCTGCTCAGGGCGTGGGGCCTGAGCTTCGGAACGGCAAACCTCTCCCTGGACAACTTCGCCTTCCTCCTTGGCGACCCCAAGGCCCTGGGGGCCCTGGGCAACAGCTTCCGGCTCGCCCTGTTCACGGGGGTGTGCGCGATCTTCATCGGCTCGGCCGTCGCCTGGGGAAGGGTGCGGCGTCCGGGGATCGCGTTTCGGTTCGCCGAGGCGGCCCTCTCGCTGCCGTTCGTCCTGCCCGGGACGGTCTTCGCCCTGGCGATGATCCTGGCGTGGGTGGAGCCTCTGCCGGGCTGGCGCCCGGGGATCTACGGCACCACGACCCTGCTGGCCATCGCCTACGTCGTGCGCTTCAGCGTTCTGCAGTTCCGCGCCAGTGCAAGCGCGCTGCAGCAGGTGGACCGTTCCGTGGAGGAGGCCGCCAGCATCTGCGGGGCCGGGCGATGGGCCTGTTGGCGCCGCATTCTCATCCCCTTGATTTCCTCCGGGCTCCTCTCCGGTTTCTTCATGACGACGGCCCATGCGCTGACGGAGCTCACGGTCTCCTCCATCCTGGGGGCCCTGGGGGCGGAGACCGTGGGCATGGTGGTTCTGAACTTCGAACAGGCGGGGGACGTCGCCCTCTCCTGCGCCTTTTCGGTGCTCGTCCTGGGGCTTCTCGCCCTTCTGCTCCTGTCGGGGCTGGCGCTGCGCCGGTGGGTGAACCGATATGAAAGAAAGGAAGTCGGCGTATGAGCGTTTTCGTCTCCGTGGTGGAGCTGGAGAAGCGGTTCGGCGGCTGTTCGGCCCTGAACCGCGTGGACGCGGAGTTTCCGGCGGGGAGCTTCACCGCCGTCCTGGGGCCCTCGGGCTGCGGCAAGACGACCCTGCTGCGCCTGCTGGCGGGCTTCGAGAAACCGTCCGCGGGGTCGGTGCTCTTCGACGGCCGCGTCGTCTCCTCGGCCGCTTTCCGTCTTCCGCCGGAGGACCGCGGAGTGGGGATGGTCTTTCAGTCCTTCGCCCTGTGGCCGCACATGACGGTGGCGGAGCACGTCCTCTTCGCCCTGAAGTACCGCGGCCAGGAGGGCGGCCGGGAGGAGGCCCTGAGGCTCCTCCGGCCCCTGGGGCTAGAGGCCCTGGCAGACCGCCGCCCGGCCCAGCTCTCCGGAGGGCAGCGCCAGCGGGTCTCCCTGGCCCGCGCCCTGGCGGGGAGCCCCGGCATCCTGCTGATGGACGAACCGCTCTCGGCCCTCGACGCGGAGCTCAGGATCGAGATGCGTCAGGAGATCGCGTCGCTGCACAGGCGGCACGGCTCGACCTTCGTCTACGTCACCCATGACCAGGAGGAGGCCATGGCCCTGGCGGACAGGGTCGTGGTGATGAACGGCGGCAGAGTGGAGCAGGTCGGCTCCCCGCAGGAGGTCTATATGGCCCCCGCGTCGCCGTTCGTGGCGCGCTTCGTCTCCAAGGCCAACCTGATCCGGGGCCGCTGGGAGGACCGGCTTTTCCGCCCCGAGGGGGCCGAGGGCGGGGCCTTCTGGACATGGCCGGGGAACGCGGACGCCGGGGTGTGGAGGGACGAGGGGGTCTACCCCCTCCGCCCGGAGCAGCTCGCCCTGTCCGAAGGCGGGAAGGGGCTACCGGCGGAGGTGGAGCACGTCCAATACCAGGGACGGGAGCTGCACTGCACGCTTCGTTCCGGCGGGGCGATCCTGAAGGCCTACCGCCCCTCGAACAGCCCCGTTCCCCCGGGCCGCCGGGTCTGGATCAATCCGATGCCGTGAGGAAAAGGAACAGTTTGTCGGTTTTTCCATTCCGCTGTTTTGTTATAATGAAGCCGGCATCCGGGCCGAGAGGGGGCGGCTTCGCCTCGAGACGTCGAAGCGAGTCCGGCAGGCCGAAAGGACGGGGAACGGGATGGCGGCGATCGTAAACACGCCCTATGACGATGTGTTCCGCACGCTCCTGAACGATTGCTCCTCGCTCGTTATACCCCTCGTGAACGAAATTTTTCACGCGTCCTACTCCGGCAACGAGACGGTGGAGTTCTACCCCAACGAGCACTTCATCAACGGACAGGACGGAGAGGAACGGGAGCGCGTCACGGACTCCTGCTTCGGCATACGGGGCGAGCCCTTCAGGAAGTACCATATCGAGTGCCAGAGCACCGCGGACGACAGCATGCTGATCCGCATGTTCGAGTACGACGCTCAGATTGCCTTGGATGCGGGCGAGGTCGAGGACGGCGTTCTAACGGTGCGTTTTCCCGACTCGGCGGTTCTGTACCTTCGGTGCCGTTCGTCCACGCCGGACGTGATGACCATTCGCATCGAGCTTCCCGGTGGAGGCCTTGCCGCTTACGACATCCCCGTACTGAAGGCCCAGCGTTATTCTCCGGAGGAGATTTTTTCCAAAGGGCTTCTGTTTCTGATCCCCTTCCATATTTTCTCCCACGAAAGCCGGTTCGCGGAGTACGAGAGGGACGAGGGGCTCATGAGGGGGCTGTTGTCCGAGTACGAGGGGATAAAGGACCGGCTCGGGGAACTGGCCGAGTCCGGCAGGCTGACGGAGTACGTGAAGCGGACGATCGAGGAGATGTCCGACAAGGTTCTGGAGCACATCGCCAGGAAGCACGACAGGGTGAGGGAAGGAGTGAGGTCCGTTATGGGAGGCAAGGTGCTGGAGTACGAGGCCAAGACCATTCTGAACGAGGGCATTGTTTTAGGCAGAACCGAGACAGCGCGGCGGATGTTGGTCCTGAATTTCACGCCGGAGCAGATAAGCCAGGCTACCGAACTATCCCTCGACGAGATCGAAGGACTTAAGCAGGCGAACGATTTTCGTGGCCTGCGATAAACAGGCTGCCAACGAGTGAGACAAAGGTCGACCAGCGACTGCTCCTGTTTAGGGATGCGCAACGCCCCCTCGGCGATATTGCCGAGGGGGCGCTCTTTTGGGTCAATAGATCAATTTAGATCAATATCTTCAGCACCTTTTCGACGGCGATTTTTTCAGCCTTCTCCTCCCAGAGGCAGCTTCACCGTGAAGCGGCTGCCCTCCCCCAGCCGACTGCTGACCTCTATGGTCCCACCGTGGGCCTCGACCGCAGCCTTCGCGATGGCGAGGCCTATTCCGCGTCCCCCGGTCGCACGGGCGCGCGCCGCGTCCGCCCGGTAGAAACGGTCGAAGACATGGGGAAGGTCCGCCGCGTCGATGCCGGTCCCGGCGTCCTCGACCTCGACGACGGCGCTGCCGTCCCGGGAGCGAAGCCGAACCTCCACTCGCCCCCCGGCCTCCGAATAGCGCAACGCGTTCGAGAGCAGGTTGTCGATCACGCTGCGAAAGCGTTCCGAATCGACGTTCGCCCGGACGTTCCCTTCGAGGCTGCGGTGAAGCGTCACCCCGGACCGGGCGAAAAGCGGCTCCGAGGTATCCAGGACCGTGTTCAGAAAGGCGGCCAGGTCCGTGTCCCGAAGGCGGACGGACAGGATCTCTCCCTCGAGCCGCGTCAGCGATTCCACCTCTCCGATCAGGTCGCTCAGACGCTCGATCTCCGCCGCGCAGAGCGCAAGCCGCTCCGGGGTGACCTCCCAGACGCCATCCGCCACGGCCTCCACCTGGGAGCGCACCACCGTAAGGGGCGTCCTGAGCTCATGGGCGATGTCCGTCATCAGGCGTTTGCGCAGCCGTTCCTGTCCCGCCAGGGAACGCCCCAGCTCCTCCACCCCGCGGGACAGCATGTCCATCTCGCGGATCCCGCTGGGAGGCTCCGGCTCCAGTTCGTACTCCCCACGGCTGATGCGCCGTGCCCGCTCCGCGGCCCGAATCACGGGCCGGCTCAGGCCTCCGGCGACGACGTAGCCCAACCCGCAGGCCACGACGATCATGGCCGCAGCGCCCACGAGGGCATACAGGGCCATACGGGAGACGAACTCCTGCTCCAGGCGGCTGGACGGAGGGCGTCCGTTCGCGTCCAGGGTCCCAATCCTCCGCCCCTCCAGGCTCAGGGGAATGGAGACGCGGTTTTTCCCCCGCATTCCCCATCCCCGTCCGTGCCCCATGGGCAGGACCCTGTTTCCGCCGGAGTCCAGGAGGACGATATCCGAGGGCATTCCCCCGGCGGAGGAACGCAGGACGTCCATCACCCGGCGGGGGTTCCAGCCCCCATCCTCGCGATAGAGGGCCTCCAGGGAAGCTCCCAGCTCCTCCAGGTCGGATGCCCTCCTCCGTCCCAGGTAATCCTGAAATCCCGAAAGGCTCAGGTCTCTCACCAGAGCCGGAACGATCACCCCGCTCAGGACCGCCAGCAGAACGTAGAGCAGCATCAGGTGGGCCCGCAGGGAACGCCCCCTCCTTTTCATGAGCGCTCCTCCGGCCCGGAATCGTCGATCCTGTAGCCGAAGCCGTACACGGTACGAATCCATCCATTCTCATGCCCCGGCTCGGCCAGCTTTTTCCTGAGGTTCTTGACGTAGGCGTCCACCGTGCGGTCGAACCCCTCGAAATCGTCGCCCAGGGCCGAACGGATGATGTCGTCCCGCGACCAGGTCCGGACGGGATGCGACGCCAGCGTGGAAAGCACCATGAACTCGCTGCGCGTCACGGGAACCGCAACTCCGTCCTTGCGCACCTCCACCCGCTCCGGGTCTATCTCGATGCGCCCCCCTATCGAGAGGGGCGCACCGTCCCCGCTGACGCCCCTCGTCTCCCGAAGAGGACGGAGATGCGCCCGAACCCTCGCCATCAGGACCCGGGGGCTGAAGGGCTTGCTCACATAATCGTCCGCCCCGGCGTCGAGCCCCGCGACGACGTCGTCCTCGCTGCCCCTGGCCGTCAGCATGATGATGGGCACAGCCGAGCGCACACGGATGCGCCGGCACACCTCCGTGCCGCTCAGCTTCGGCAGCATCAGATCCAGGACCACGAGGTCGGCCCCCTGCTTTTCCCATAAGGACATGGCCGCCTCGCCGTCGGCGGCCCAAAGGGTATCGTACCCCTCGCGCCCGGCATAAGCGGCGACG
>NZ_CALIAA010000110.1 GCF_938040765.1 uncultured Fretibacterium sp. | reverse complement strand
AGGGACGCTACCGAAGGCCTGTGATTGCGTTGGCCCTTCTCATCGAGCCGTTGTCGAAAGCGCAGTCCAGCGGGGCCTATCGCTGGGAAGGCTACGGGACCCGAGTGAGCTACGAGTTCCCGGTCTTCAGGATTTACGAGGGGGACGAGGAAGCGCTGAAGGCGAGTGAAAACCCCTTCGACTGGGCACATCTTGCGGGGCTTCGGGCGTGGAAGAGCCGGGGCAGCGAGGCGCGCAAACTGGATTATCTGAAGGAGATGCTGGAACTTCTGGACGAGCGGGGCTGGCCTCACGCGGACAAGGCGCAGCTTCTGGTGTTCATGGAGGGTGTGATTCACCTCACGGAAGACGGGAGCTCGCGGGAATACGAGGAATGGGAGAACACCCTGGAACAGGCGAAGGAGGCGGGACGTATGTACGTCAGCATCATGGAGCGAAAGGGCATCGAAAAAGGCTTTCAGTTGGGAGAGGCAAGAGGTATTCAGCTCGGCAGAACCGAGACGGCACGGAATCTGCTTCGGATGGGACTGGATTCAGCAAAAATCGCAGAGGCCACCGGACTGCCCCTGGAGGAAATCCAGGCCTTAAAAAAAACGGGGCAAGTTTAACCGTTTACCTCCCTCAACGACAATCGACAGGGACAAGGTTTGCCGAATGGATTCCAAGACGGCAGCCTTGTTTATTTTATCGGCAAACTCCACACGCGCTATCTGAAGCGATGGGTCCGCGGCGTCCAGTTTGCCGTTCAGGCTCGTATCCGTCGAGAGCGTCAGCACTATACGGCCCGGAAGTTACGGGTACCCAGTCTTTGGCACAGCAGGTCGCCATACAGATACAACGATATCTCCTCATAGTTGCGACGCAGTTCCCGCCAGCCTTCGTCCGTCGGGCTGCCGTACGAATAAGCGTTTCCGTAGAACTTCTTCAAGAACCCGAGCCAGCCCTCGTTCGGCGTCGTTTCCACGTTCGAGACCTCCAACCACTTCAGCAGGATCCGCTCCAGAAGCGAACGACGCGCCGCGGAGTCCTTCTCCCCCGCAAACTGCTCCGTCAGGCGCTTCAGCTCTCCGCTCCCGTCGCGGACCATCGCCTGGTGCAGGGAGTACAAAAAACCGCGCCCCGGGAGGTCCGGCAGTGCGACAACATCGTTGGGCTCGTCCATCTTCTCCCCGACCAAGGAGTGAATCGTGTCTTGCCCCAACAAAAACTTGCTGGCCTTGCCCCGTTCCCCATCGCTCCAGACAAACTGGCCCGTGCGCACAACCGGCTCCTCGCTTTTTTAAGTGGGTAAGTCAATCTGTAGCTTACCCGCGATGAGGTAAATCATCGAGA
>NZ_CALIAA010000109.1 GCF_938040765.1 uncultured Fretibacterium sp. | reverse complement strand
TCATAGTGTTGAAGCAATAAGAATAAGTTTAAGCGGTAATTTCAATCATCTTCTTCCTCATTTGCTTGTCGTAACAGGATATACCATAGTTATTTTTACTTTCGCTATTATAATTTTTAACCGCAAAATGAATGGCGAAAAAGCATAAAAATAAACAGGACTATCGAGTTACCTCAAAGTTCAGCGACAAGTTGCTTAGAGTGATCCCCATGTCAAGGATCAAAAAGCAGGGAAGGAGAGTTTAGGTCAAGATTCGAGAAACGAGGCGCTTTTCATACACGTTGCGCGGGGGGCCTTCCCGGTAAAGCCGTGTGCGGACGCTCCTCATCATAAAATCCGAACCACCTCAGCCCTTCCTGCAATTCGGGCGCATGCTCATACTCGTTCAGGCAGATGCCCCCATACTTCACGCCACAGACGCTCGATAAAAATGTCGTCCAACGCACGCCCACGTCCCCCCGCCGATGCGTATCCCTCTGCCCCAAAGCCGGCGCGTAAACTGACTGCCCTGGTCCGTGTCGGATATCTCAGGCTTACCTCGCCTCACGGCGTTTCCCCTCCCTTGAGTTTCGCCGGATGCGGACGTATACTCTCGATATTTCAGAACATATAAGGAGGGCGTTCCATGAAAAGGATCCTTGCGGTTTTATGCGTTTGTATGGTGGGAATTTCGTTCCGTCCGGCCCCCGCCCCTGCGGCCCCCGCCAGGCATGGCCAGTGCTATACCGCGGAGCACCTGACCGTGCTCGACAAGCAGGACGTCGCCGGGGGGAAGGGGACCCTTCATGGCGAGTTCGCCTTCACGAGGGACGCGGCCCTGGAGGACGACGCCATCAAGGAGATCGGGTGGATGACCCTGCGGCACGGGGAGTTCATCGGCACCCACACGCACAAGGACAACGAGGACGCGTATCTGATCGTCTCCGGCCATGGGGTCTTCACCGACGGCGACGGCAACGCCTGGGTGGTCGGGCCCGGGGACATGACCATCGCCCGCCCCGGTCAGGCCCACGGCCTGGCCAACCTCTACGCGGAGGACCTCGTCTTCCTCGACATCATCGCCAAAAACGCGGGGGCCAACCTGGAGGCCATCACCAAGAACCCCACAGCCCAGGTCTTCCCCGCGGACAAGCTCTTCGAGAAGAACGTCGAGAAGGCCGGCAAGACGGGGATCGGCACGCTCTACGGCAGGTTCGCCTTCCGGAGGGAAGCGGCCACCGACGATCAGGCCATCAAGGAAATAGGCCTCATGACACTGAAGAAGGGCGACAGCATTGGCGTGCATCCGCACGTCGACAACGAGGACACCTACATCATTCTCTCCGGCCGGGGCGTCTTCACCGACAGTCAGGGCAGGGAGACCGTCGTCGGGCCCAAATCCGTCACGATCGCCTGCCCCGGGGAGTCCCACGGGCTGCGCAACGACGGCGACGAGGACCTCGTCTTCATCGACCTGATCGCCAGGAACCACGCGCTGAAGATCGGCAAATAACGTCGGCCTCCCGACGCTCCTCGAACAATCGGCCCCGCCGATTTGGCCGGCGGGGCCGATTCTATGGTTCTCTCCGACGCATGAGGCTCAGTGCACGTGCCCCGCGATCTTGTCCGTCGCCTTCAGGCCGATGCCGGAGAGGTAGACCACCGTAGGCTCCGCCGCGTCGATGCGGCCCGACTCGCAAAGTTTGTCCCACCCGGCGGCCGCGGCCGCGGAGGTCGGCTCCACGTACAGCCCGGCACGACAGAGGACGGAGTGGGCCGACCAGATCTCCGCCTCCGACACGGCGACAAAACCGCCGCCCGTCTCGCGGACCGCCCGCAGCACCTCGGCCCCGCGCACCGGCTCCGCGGAGGCGATTCCCTCGGCCGCCGTCTCCTTCTTCTCAATGCGGACGGGCTCGTCCAGTCCCGCCTCGAAGGCCCGGGCCAGGGGGTCGCAGTGCGCGGGCTGCACCGCAAGGATGCGGGGCAGGCGCTCCAGGCGGCCCGCCGCCCGAAGGTCCTCCATCGCCAGCCGGGCCCCCAGGGCGATGCTGCCCTGCCCCACGGGGACCACGACGTTCCGCACCTCGGGCAGCGCGTCGAAGACCTCCAGGAACCACGTCTTGACCCCATGCAGAAACCAGGGGCTCCAGTTGTGGCTGGCGTAAAACGAGGTCTTTTCCTGCCCCGCCCGCTCGGCCGCGCGCGTCGTGTCCTCCCGGGTACCGGGCACACGGACGAGCCTGGCCCCATAGGCCCCAATCTGCACGCACTTCCCCGAGGACGTGTAGTCCGGGACGTAGACGTCGCAGGCGATGCCGCCGGCCGCGCAGTAGGCCGCCATGGACGACCCCGCGTTGCCCGAGGAGTCCTCCACGACGTGCGCCACCCCCGCCGACCTCAGCCAGCTGACCAGCACCGACATCCCCCGGTCCTTGTAGGAGCCCGTCGGGGCCAGGTAGTCCAGCTTGAACCAGGCGGCCCGGCCGCCGATGCGGCGCTCGATCAGCGGCGTGTCGCCCTCCCCCATCGAGACGATGCGGGAGGCGTCGAGCGGCAGGCCCCGAAGGTAGCGCCAGATCCCCCGCCCCTCGAAAGGGGCGGCCCCATACCCGGACAGGCGCAGCGTCCCCCCGCAGGGACAGCGCCAGACGATCGCCCTGTCCCCGAACTGCCGGGAACAGCGCATACAGCTCAACACGGACAGCCCCTCCTCGTCATCGCCGCAAGACCTCCGTCATTTCTTATCCCATCGGGAATATTGGTAGATCAGGTGTATGGGCCGCGCGCCCGGCGAGTTCCCGGGAAAGCGGTTCGTCGCCTCGGGGTTGTAGGACAGCACGACCGTCGTGTAGCGGTCGGGCTCCCATACGTTGCGCAGCAAAAGACGACCCTCCGCCCAGGTATTGGGCAGGGACGCCTCCTTCGTCCTGCCGAAGCGGGCGGTGTAGGCCCGACGCAGCGCGTCGTAAAGGGCCCTGTCCTCGTCGCCGTCCCCCGTGCTCGCCAGGTAGACGGCCTTGTAATTCAGCCCCTTCTTCGCATGGAAACCAAAGACGAATACGGCAGGACGCCCCTCGAAGAGCCCCTCCATGGAGAGCTGCCCGTCGCGGATGAACCCGGACGCCTCGGCCCCGCTGCGCTCCATGCGGAGCTGCGTCCGCTTCGAGGAGAGCCCGAAGGTGGCGGACATGAACGCCTCCGCACTGTCGGGCGCCGCAAAGGACGGCCGCACCGGAACAAGGCAGAGGAGAAGAAGCGCACAAAGCCACCTCATTCTCCTCATGGCAGGGGCTGTCCTCACCAAAAGCCGGCCCATCACTCGTTCCTCAACTCGAAGAGCCACATCAGGCGCACGGCCTTGGACGCCTCCTCGCCGCTGCCCTCTACGAACCGCCCCCTGTAGCGCCTGAAGGACCTCCGCTTGACCTTTGCGGGGAGCAGCTCCGCCCTGGCCACGGTCTTTCCGTAACGGTCCAGAAAGAGCATCGTGCCCCCAAAGGAGACGTTCCGCTGCGTCCCGTTCACGATATCCACGAACAGATGGCCCCATTTGTAGATCAGGTTCCGAAAGGAGAACCCCGGCCGCCCCTCGATGGCCCCCTCACGGACGACGGCCTCCGCGGGCCCCGCGCCGACGGCGAGCCCCGGGCCCTGCAGCCCCGCAAGGGAAAATACCGCCGCAAGCAGCAGGGAGGCCGCGACCCCACCATAAATCCGCCTCAAGACGCCCCCTCCTTCTCCTCCAAATCGACACCGGCCGTCTCGGGAGAGCCCGCACCGAAGACGGCGAGCCAGACGCAGGGCGGGGCGGACGAGGTGTACGCCACGCGGTGCCGCTCGCGGGCGGGGATCGTCAGCCAGTCCCCAGCCCCCATGGGATGCCGCCGGCCGTCCTCGAACTCCAGCTCCGCAGTCCCCTGGAGCAGGGCCACCCACTCGGGCTCGTCCTGATCGTACCAGAAGCCCTCGGGGGAGACGTGCCCCTCGGACACGATGCGCTCGATACGCGGCCCCAAGGCACTTTTCCCAACCTCCCCATCCCCCGGGATATCGAAGGTCTCCAGGATCTCCAGAAACTCCGCCTCCCCCCGGATTACGGGGTCAAACAGGCTGCCGCACCGCATCGGGCCCCTCCCCTCGGAAAGCTCCCCCTTCGGACTTCTTGTTCGGAAAAATTCTGCCGCCTGCGCCTCAGCCCTACTGCGCCGCGTCCTCGCGGAGCAGCGCCTCGATCTC
>NZ_CALIAA010000108.1 GCF_938040765.1 uncultured Fretibacterium sp. | reverse complement strand
GGAGATTTTTGCCCATAGATGTTTTGCATATTTCCCTCTGGCAAAATATGCTTTCTTGTTTTAATCAGCGCTTCCATAGACATAATAACTCAACATCCCGTCCTGTCCAATCCCGCAGGACGGGGGATTCAAGTTCGCGGCAAAAGCCCCGGACCGGAGCTTAAGGTCTCATCTTCTCCTCGATGGCCAGGAGGAGCGACCGGAACGAGGACTCGAAGGCCGAGAGCCCGTCCGAGAGCAGCGTGGAACAGACCGCGTCGAGGTCGATCCCCAGCTCCGCGAGCCGCTTCGCCAATGTCCCGTCCGGGGCGGCGTCGAGCGTCCGCTCCGCACGGCCGTGGTCCAGGAACGCAGTCAGGGTCTTGGGCGGAACGGTGTTCACCGTATCCGGCCCGATCAGCGTCTCCAGATACAACACGTCCGAGTACGCGGGGTTCTTCGTCCCCGTGCTGGCCCAGAGCGGGCGCTGGACCCGGGCCCCCCGGGCCGGGCCGGCCAGGACATCCCACCTCGGCCCGGAGAAGATGTCGCGGAAGCGCCGGTACGTCGCCCGGATGCCTTCGATGGCCGTCCTGCCCAGAAGCGCCGTCTCGCCCCTGGCCGCCAGGAGCTTGTCCACCGCCGTGTCCACGCGGCTGACGAAGACCGACGCGACGGACGCGACCGCCAGGGGCAGGCGCTGAAGGGCCCGGGCCTCCAGGCCCCGGATGTATCCCTCCGCAACCGACGCGTACTGCGCCTCGGAGAAGATCAGCGTGGAATTGACGTTGACTCCCGCCGCGATGCAGTCCTCGAGCGCCTCGACCCCCTCGGGGGTCGCCGGGATCTTGATCATGACGTTCGGGCGGTCCAGGGCGGCGAAGAGGCGCTTCGCCTCCGATACGGTGCTTTCCCGGTCGGACGCCAGCAGAGGGTTGACCTCCAGGCTGACGTAGCCGTCCAGCCCCCGGGTGCGTTCATGGACGGGCCTGAGTATATCGGCCGCCGATCCGACCTCGCGCAGCGTCAGGACCTCGTAGATCTCCGCCGCCTCCCTGCCCTCGCGGGCCATCGCCGCGATCTCGCCGTCGTAGTCCTTCGTGTTCGCGATGGCCTGCTCGAAGATCGAGGGGTTCGTCGTCACCCCGACGACGCCCTGCTCGATCCAGCGCTCCAGTCCTCCCGAGAGGATGAGGTCCCGGCTGATCGTGTCCAGCCAGACGCTCTGTCCCAACTCCGCCGCCTCGTGCAATACGGTTCTCATGGCGGTTACCGCCTCCTGTTCTCATTCCGGTTCTTTCTCGCGACTCCTCTTCCAGCCCGTCCCCGAAAGCTCGGCGGCCCCGCCGCGGTCCCAGTGAAAGCGCCCCATATCCGCCCGCCCGTCGGGCGTGAAGAGGACCCCCTCGCGCTCGAGAAGGCGCCTCTGCCCGCCGGGCCCGAAGGCCTCCGTCACCGATCCGTCCGAGCGGAGGACCCGATGGCAGGGCAGGCCCAGCTCCCGCGGCACGGAGGCCATCGCACACCCCACCACACGGGCCGCACGGGGCGATCCGCACCACGCGGCGACCTGCCCGTAGGAGACGACCCGCCCCCGCGGAATCCGGGCGACGAGCGCGTAGACCTTCTCCGTGAACTTCATCGGGAACCTCCAGTATAATGGAAACGGACGCTTTGCGCTTCCATTATACATTTTCACGAGAGGAAAGGACGCGGGGAAGGGGCTGCCGTCCCCTCGGGCTGCCCGTTCGTGCGATAATACGTGCGGGCACGCAGGTCCCGGACGGGCCTCGTACTCCGGCTTTCGTACGGGGAGGGAGTCCGTCGGAGCAGCCGGCTTTCCTCGTTTTTTCGTCTGCTTCGCACGTTTCGTGTGCCCTTTCTTATTGTGACGGAGGTGTGCGCCGTGGAGGAATCGAAGCGGGAGACTTGGGCGTGGCGGACCGGAATGTCCGCCTACCGTCTGGGGATCAACGCCTTTTTTGCGGCCGGCGGCCTGCGGTGGCTGCGCCGGAAGTACGATGTCGGACTGGACGAGCGGATGGGACGCTTCGAGGGCGTCCCTCAGGGGGGCGTGTGGGTCCACGCCGTTTCGGTCGGCGAGGTGCAGTCCGCCAGTCCCCTGATCCGGGCGATGAAGCGCGACGCACCCTCATCCGGCGAGCCCCCTTTGCCCTGTCTGCTCTCCACCGTCACGCGGACGGGCCGGGAGATGGCCGTTCAGCTGATCGGCGGTGCGGCGGACAGGATGGTCTACAGTCCCTGGGACGTCCCCAGGTTCGTTCGTTCGGCCCTCGACGCCGCACGCCCCAAAGCCTACGTCGCGATGGAGACGGAGCGCTGGCCCGAGATGCTCTCCGAGCTGAAGGCACGGGGCGTCCCCGCGTTCCTGGCAAACGGCAGGCTCTCGGAGAAGAGCTTCCGGAAGCTCAGGAGGCAGGCCCCGTTCTGGCGCGGCGTCCTCTCCTGCTTCGAGCGCATCCTCGTGCGCTTCGACGAGGACCGCGAGCACTTCCTGGCCCTGGGCGTCCCTGCGGAGAGGATCGTCGTGACGGGCGACTGCAAGGTGGATGCCCTGATGAGCCGGAGGTCCGAGGCCGACGCGTCCCGCTGGACGCACCTGCGGCGGGGGGACGCGCCCCTGTTCGTGGCCGGCAGTACGCACAAGGGCGAGGACGACATCGTGATCGCCGCCTTCCGCAGGCTCCGGAGCAGCCACCCCGGCGCCCGTCTGGTGATCGTGCCGCGCCACCCCGAGCGAGCCCTGTTCGCCGTCGCCGCGGCACTGCCCTATCCGGAGCTCCGCGCGGACCTGCTATCCCGGCTCCCCGACGACTGGGACGTCGCCGTGGCCGACCGCATCGGACTGCTCTTCGACCTCTACGCGGCGGCCGATGCGGCGTTCGTCGGGGGCAGCCTCGTGCACAAGGGCGGCCAGAACCCTCTGGAGCCCGCGCTGCTGGAGGTCCCCACGGCACACGGACCGGACATGGCCGACTTTCCGGACACGGAGCGCATGGACCGCATGGGGGCCGCGCGGTGCGTCGGGAGCGCCCACGAGCTCGCCGCCGCCTGGGAACGCGCTCTGGCTCCGGCCGAGAGGGAGCGCGTCCGCAGGGCCTGCCGGGAGTTCTTCGAGACGCTCGGGGGCGCGGCGGAGCGGACGTGGTCCGTGATTAAAACCTACGTAAAGTGATCCTGCAGTTTGATCCCGCAGTTTTGGAGGCACAGCGATTCATGAGGACAGACACGTTGTTCGGCGCTCCCCTGATCGAGACGTTCCGCGCGTCGCTGGACGAGCGCTCGCGCGCCGCCCTGGCCGCGGCGGTCCGGCGCATCGTCGAGGTCAAGGTGCGGGGGGGCAGGGTGATGGTCGTCACCGGGAGCGGCCCCAACATCCACGAGGGGGTCACGACCCTCATTGCGGAGCTGATCCGCGTCGGGCTGGTCGATGCCGTCTCCACGAGCTCCGCCGTCGTCTCCCACGAGATGGGCGGCGCGCTCGACCGGGTGTGGCGCGTGGACGCCGCGGCCCTCGGGATGGACCTGGAGAAGATGCCGAGGGGCGACCTGTTCGAGTTCACGCGGATGGGGGACGCGGAGTGGGCGGCCCTGAGGCGGGAGATGCCCCTGGACGACGAGCTCCTGGAGCGGGGGCGGAGGCTCCCCGTGCAGGGCGAGATCGTCAAGGCGGCCGGGAACATGGCCTATCCGATGGGGCTGAGGGGCGAGCGCCTGGCGGGCGAGATCCTGACCCTGGCGCAGCTTTACGGCCTTCCCTTCGAGGTAGTGGCCGGCTGGGGGTGCGACCCCCGCACCATGCTGGGCGCGGCGGACGCGCGCGGCGTCCCCGTGCTGGTGACGATCCCGCAGCTCGTCGGCGGGGGCGCCATCGGGATGGCCATCGGCGACAGCATCCCCGTCTCCGCGCGCTCCATGCGCCTGGCACGGATGCTCGCGGACTGCGACGTCATCATCGAGTCCGCCGTCGCCCTGACGCAGGAGATCCACGACGGCCCCTTCGAGTGCTACACGGGCCACGGCATCTGGGCCTCCTGGGCCCGGCAGTTCACCTACAGCCTCCGGGACAAGACGCTGGTGCGCATCGATCTGGACGAGAACCTCAGGCGCGCCGTCGAGCTGAACGACACCGTCCAGAACGCCATCGACAAGGGGCTGCCCAAGACGAAGGTGGCGCGCATTCCCTTCCGCATGGAGATGTCCGCCTTCGCCCGCCACGAGGGCAGTGTCCCGGTCATCGGCGACATCGGCAGGGTCTGGCCCGTCCTGGCCCACGACGTGGCGGCGGCCCTGGGCGTGGAGCTGGAGTTTCTCTCCGCCTCCCAGGACACGCCGGAGGGCGCGGCGATGCGCACGTGGATCGTCGACGCCGTCCGGCCGCTCGACCGGGACCGGATGCTGGAACGCGCCAGGTCGTGGCGCTGACCCCCGTGCCGGAGAGAGAAAAAGGGAGCCCGCCATGAGCAGGGGAAGCGACAGGACCAACGCGATGCGCATTCTGGACGCCAGGGGCGCGGCCTACGAAGCCCTCTCCTTCCCCGCCTCCGAGGCCGTGAGCGCGCTCGAGGCGGCGCACCTGCTCGGACTGGAGCCCGAGGGGCTCTTCAAGACCCTCGTCACGGTCGGCAGGACGCGGAACCACTACGTCTTCGTCGTGCCCGCGACGGGCGCTCTGGACCTGAGGAAGGCCGCCCGGGCCGTCGGGGAGAAGTCCGTCGAGATGGTGCACTCCAGGGAGCTCCTGCCGCTGACGGGCTACGTGCACGGCGGATGCTCCCCGGTCGGGATGAAGAAGGCCTTCCCCACCGTCATCGACGCCTCCGCGGAGCGGCTCGGCACGATCGTCGTCAGTGCGGGCCGAATCGGCCACCAGCTCAGGATTCCTCTGGAGGAGCTGCGCAAGGCTCTGGAGTTCACCCTGGCGGACCTGATTTCGGGAAGCGCTGATTAAAACCAAAGTGCATATTTCTCAAAGGCGAAATATGCAAAACATCTACA
>NZ_CALIAA010000107.1 GCF_938040765.1 uncultured Fretibacterium sp. | reverse complement strand
CCTCGTCCCGGACCGGGGGCCGGTCCTTTTCCTCATGCAGCACCTCCCCTTTTTCGTTCTCGAGGAGAATGTTGCAGAGCTCCACGCACTCGTTGCAGATCCAGGCTCCATGACCGGCGATCAGGCGATAGACCTCGCCCTGGGACTTCCCGCAGAACGAGCAGTGGATATTCTTCTGTTCAAATCCGTTATCCTTGTTCCTGTCCAAAGTGAAACGACCTCCAGAAAACGCATTAAGGGGACAGCAGAGTCCATCCCCTTAAAACGCCTTATATTCAGGGTTTAGAGCCGGCAGGGGTTACCGCGTATCGATGATGCGGTCGATCAGACCGTACTGCAGGGCCTCCTCCGCCGTCATGAAGTTGTCCCGTTCCGTGTCCCGTGCGACGTCCTCAATGTCCCGGCCCGTCTGGGCGGCCAGGATGCGGTTCAGGCGTTCCCGCGTCTTCAGGATATTGCGCGCATGGATCTCGATATCGGTGGCCTGTCCGCGGGTCCCGCCGGAGGGCTGATGGATCATGATCTCCGCGTTCGGCAGCGCCAGGCGCTTCCCCTTGGCCCCGCTGGAGAGAAGCACCGCCGCCATGCTCGCCGCCAGCCCCACGCAGATCGTCGAGACCGGGCTCTTGATGTACCGCATCGTATCGTAAATGGCCAGACCGGCGGTCACGGATCCCCCGGGGCTGTTGATGTAGAGATGGATGTCCTTCTCGGGGTCCTCGCTCTCCAGAAAAAGCAGCTGCGCGATGATGGAGTTCGCGACCCCGTCCTCCACCTCCGTCCCCAGAAAGACGATGCGATCCTTGAGGAGCCGGCTGTAGATGTCGTAGCTCCGCTCTCCCCGCCCCGTCTGTTCGATGACGTAAGGAATGTAGTAGGACATGAGGACCTCTATCGCTCTCCGTCCGCCGAGGGCGTTTCCGCCTGGGGAACCGACAGCTCGTCCACGTCCCGGACCTTGACGAGGGTCATGAGGAGATCCGTAATCTTGGAGTAGCGAAGATCGTCCACGACTCCGGCCAAGAATTTCCGGTCCTTGTGCAGCAGGCCCAGCAGCCTGTTGCGCTCGATGCCGTAGACCGCCGCACGGCGGTCCACCTCCGCCTCGAGGTCGTCCTTGGAGACCTCCACTTCGTATTTTCTGCCAATGGCGTCCAGAACAAGCATATTCCGGACCATCTCGACGGCCCGGGAACGGATGATCCCCTCGTAGCGGGCTTCGTCCTCCCCTTCCTTCAGGTTGAGGAGCTCCTTCATCCCCATGTTGAAACGCCGCCTCGCCTCCTCGTCGTCCTTTTTCTTCAGAAGCTCGATCTGGCGCTCCACCAGGCTTTCGGGGACATCCACCGTAGACCGCTTCGAGACCTCGTCCACGGCGCGACCAGCGGCATGGGCCTCGTTCTCACGCTTCATCCGGGCAAGGAGGTCGTCTCCGATCTTCCGGCGGAAGGACTCCTCCGTCGCGATCTCCGTATCCTCTCCGAACAGGCTCTTGAAGAACGCGGCGTCGAGATTCGGAAGGATACGGGTATTGACGGTCTCGAGGGTCATCGTATAATGCACGCGCTTGCCCGCCACCGTGCTGTCCCGGTAATCAGGCTCGACGTCGAACTCCGTCTCCACGGTGTCGCCGGCGCTCCTGCCGATCAGCGCAGAACGGACCTCACTACGGACGACTTCGTCGGAGAGGTCGATCTCGCTCTTCTGGGGCTCGCTCTCCCCCGAGGACGCATCGTCCAGGATGCGGGTGACGAAGTTCACGACGACGACATCCTCCTTTTCGGCCGGGCGTTCGACCGGCTCCAGGCGGGAATGCCGTTTGCGGATATCGAGGATCAGTGCGTCCACCATGTCGTCCGTCACCTGGGAGTTCAGGCGTTCGACCTCTATCTCCTCCAGGACGGGCAACTCCGTCTCCGGCATGACCTCCAAGGTGAGCTCACAGGTCACGGGTTCCCCCTCATGGATGTCGTCGATATGGATGGACGGGTCGGAGATCGTCTCAAGGTCGTAGTCCTCGACGACCTGCTGCAGGGCTGCGGGGAGGATCTTCTCCAGAGCTTCATTGTAGAGGGCCTGGCGTCCGACGCGCATCTCTATCACCCTGCGCGGTGCGTGCCCCTTACGGAACCCGGGGATGTTCGTGCTCCGGGAGATCTCGCCCAGCGCCTCGGCAAGCCCCTTGGAAAATTCGGCTGCCTCGAACTCGACCTTGACCCTGACGATATTCTTTTCCTGCCCCAGCAACTCCGTCTTCATCTCTCAAACTCCTTTCGAGCTTTCAAACGCGCGTATTATACCATTTAACCCATTTGAACGGGTATTTGAAATGGCCAAGCGGCACGCTTTCGACCGGTCTCGAATCCGTCTTTTGAGGGGCCGCGCTTCCAGGAGCTCTGTGCTAGAATGGGGGCGCCGCAATTTCAAAGAAGTTCACGATCGTTCAGGTTCCGTGAAGTTTCGATTCACGGACCTCTGGAATTTTCAATCGGAGCCTTCAAGGAGGAGACAGATCATGCCTATGCAGATAGGATTGGACGAATTGCTTTCCATGCTGCTGGCCCGCGTGGACGGGCTCGCCATGGATTCGGAAAACCAGAAGAGCCGCTTCAACATCATGTTTCGGATCCTCTACAGGAAAGGCATCTTTTCCGAGGCGGACGTCCTCGATGCGGTTCGTGAGGAGCACCGTATCCTAAAGGAGCTCGGGATGCTGGAGAAGATGCCCGAGGAGGAGGCCATCCGGTCCGCGGCCGATGCCCTGATGCTCTGGATCAAGGGGGATACGGCGGCCATCCGCAAGTCCCTGGAGGAATACGACAAACGCCTTCAGGAGGCCATGAGCAAACAGCAGAAGCCGAAGATCGACGTCGCCTCCGCGGCGGTCCTGAATCAGCTGGACCGCATGGGAGGGGGCCCTCAGGGCGGGAAAAAGCTCATCCTCTAAAATTTCGTCCTCCCCTGGACACCCGCCGCGTCAATGTCCCATCCTCTTCTCACGGTGATACGGTTATGGAACCGGACGGCAGGCCACGGACTATTCGTGGCCTTGCTCGATGTCTTTTTCCTTTCCCTCGCCGTCTATCTCGGATACGCCATACGCCTCAGCCTCTTCATCCCGGAGCTGTACCTCTCCGACTGCCTCCGCGCCGCCCTGGCGTTCTCGGCGTCCGGCGCGGCCGTGTTCGGCCTGGGAGGGCAGTACAGGATCCTGTGGACTCAGGCGGGGTTCGAGGACTATCTCCGCTTCGCAAAACTCTACGTCCTGGCGGCCCTCCTCTTCTTCTCCGCGAATTTCGTCTGGCACTTCGTCCTGCTTCCCAGGACCACGCTCGCAATTCTGCTCTTCTCGGGATTTATCTTCTGCAGCGGGCTCCGGGCCTCCTGGCGACTGGTTCACGAGCCGTCCCCCGCCCAGTCCTCCCGGCAGAGGACCCTCATCGTGGGGGCCGGCGAGGCCGGCATCCTGCTGGCGCGGGACCTGCTCCGAAATTCCGGGGACCTCCTTCCGGTGGCCTTCGTGGACGACGATCCCCAGAAGATCGGCAAAAGGATCGCCGGGCTCGACGTCGTCGGAGACACGGAGCGCCTGACGGAGATCATAGGAGAACAGGACATCGGGGTCGTCCTGATAGCCATCCCCTCCGCGCTCGGAAGGAAGATTCGTTCCCTCTACGACCGCCTGGCCCCACTGGGGGTCGAGGTCCGCATCCTTCCCAGCCTGCGGGAGCTGGCGGGGGGATACATCTCCGTCAATCGGCTCCGCAGCGTCAAGCTGGAGGACCTTCTGGGGAGAGACCCCGTGACGATCGACCTGCAGGCGATCTCCGGCTATCTCCGGGGCCGCAGCGTCCTCGTGACGGGGGCTGGCGGTTCCATCGGCAGCGAAATCGTGCGGCAGGTCATTCGAAACGAGCCCGGGGAGCTCCTCCTCCTGGGACACGGCGAGCAGTCGATCTACCTTTTGATGGAGGCGCTGCAGCGGGAGGGGCTTGGCGTTCCGCTGCACCCGATCATCGCGGATGTGGCCGACGAGACGGCGGTCGAGGACCTGTTCCGGCGCTGGAGGCCTCAGGTGGTCTTTCACGCCGCGGCGCACAAGCACGTCCCGCTCATGGAGTCCTGTCCGCGGGAGGCGCTGCGGGTCAACGCGCTGGGGACCCGCATCGTCGCGCGGGCCGCGGGCCGCGGGGGCGTGGAGCGCATGGTCCTGATCTCCACGGATAAGGCGGTCAACCCATCGAGCGTCATGGGGGCCACGAAACGACTGGCGGAGAAAATCCTGGAGCAGGAGCAGCGGAACTACCCCTCCACCGCCTTCATGGCCGTAAGGTTCGGGAACGTCCTGGGCAGCCGGGGGAGCGTCATCCCGAAGTTCGAGCTTCAGATCGCATCAGGGGGACCCGTCACCGTCACGGCCCCGCGGATGAAGCGCTATTTCATGCTGATTCCGGAGGCCGTGAGCCTGGTCATACAGGCCGGGGCCATGGGCAAGGGAGGGGAGCTCTTCGTCCTGGACATGGGGGAGCCCGTCGTCATCACCGAGATGGCCGAGCTTCTGATCCGCCTTCATGGATACGAGCCCTATCGGGATATCCCGATCGTCTTCACCGGAATAAGGCCCGGCGAAAAACTCGAGGAAGAGCTTTTTTACGAGCCATCCTCCGTGCATCCCACGTCGCACCCCAAGGTGTTTACGGCTCATCTGAGGGCCTCACAGAACTCCGAGGCGGAGCTGAACGATCGGCTGGAGCGCAGCATGGCCCACCCGGAGCTTGCGCTTTCCCTTCTGTGCGGGATGGTGCCGGAGTATGCTCCGCGATCAGGCGTCGTTTCGCCTCACGGGTCATCCTCTTGATCCGGCACTCGCGGCTCATCGCCTCCTCGCGGCTCGGGCACTCCTCGCAATAGGCCAGGACCACGGGACGCCGGGAACGCGTATACCGGGCCCCGGTTCCCGCATTGTGTCTGCTCAGGCGTTTTTCCGGATCGGTCGTCCATCCCGTGTAGAGCGATCCGTCGCGACAGCGGACGATGTAGACGTAGAAGGGCAAAGGATTCCGCCTCAGATCTTCCTGGTCATAACCGGAGCGCCGTTCGCAGAAAATACCCACTCCAGGCCGCCGTGGTCCATAAGATGGGTCAGGAGGATGTTCAGCCCGATGAGGATCAGCAGCACGCCGCCGATCAGCTCCACGCGCCTGCCGAAGCGGCATCCGACAAAGCGCCCGATGCAGACGCCCAGGACGCAGGTCAGGGCCGTAAAAACCCCTGCCAGCAGGGCCAGATCGAGGACGGGCTTTTTCACGAGGGCAAAGCCCGCCCCCACGACGAAGGCGTCGATCGACGTGGCCAGGGCCAGGGAGAACAGGGCCCTCGGAGAGGCTGTCGCGTCCCCCTCGCAAGGATGATTCGAGGGCCCCAGAGCGCTGCGGATCATGCCCCCTCCCACGAAGGCCAGGAGCCCGAAGGCCAGCCAGTGGTCGAGCGCGGCCATCAGCCCCGCGGACCACTCCCCCGCCGCCCATCCGCCCAGGGGCATGAGGAACTGAAACAGGCCGCAGGCCCCTCCCATCCGAAGGGACGCCCTTCCGAACCGCCCCGGAATGCAGGCCCCCATGCAGACGGAGACGGCAAATGCGTCCATGGCCAGGGAAAATCCCGATACGGCCGACTCCCAATCCAATCCATCCTCGCCGCCTTCCTGAAAAAACAAAAAAGAACGGAGCGTCGGAGGAAAGATCGTGTCCGACGCCCCGGATTCGGCCTCGAGTGAAAACCCAGCCCTCATTCCATCAGGATTTTACTTCCGCCGATGAGATACTCCATCCCCGACCAGACCGTCAGCGCCATGGCGATCCACATCAGGACCATGCCGCCCGGTATCTTCAGGATCAGCATCGTGAGGGCGGCGATCTGAAAGACCGTCTTGATCTTCCCCCCCCGGGACGCCGCAATGACGACGCCCTCCGCCGCGGCGACGAGACGCAGTCCCGTGACGACGAACTCCCGGGTGATGATGACCAGCACGATCCAGGCGGGGATACGGTGCAGCTCCACCAGCGCGATCATGGCCGCTATGACCAGCACCTTGTCGGCAAGGGGATCGATGAACTTCCCCAGGGTCGTCACCAGACGGTGCCTGCGCGCAATGTAGCCGTCGAAGGAATCCGTCAGGGCCGCAACCACGAAAACGGCGCCGGCGAGGATATCCCCCCAGGCCGGAGGGTCCTCCATCAAAAAGCCCGGAAGCGGAACCGTTCCACCGATGCGCACCGATAGAAACAACAACACGATGGGAGCCAGA
>NZ_CALIAA010000106.1 GCF_938040765.1 uncultured Fretibacterium sp. | reverse complement strand
AACGTGGGGAAGATCGGTTGGGGAAATATCCGGCCCCGTCCCGGAGCCTTTGCCCGCGTCCTGGAAGAAGGGTGCCTGAGCCATGATCTCATCGAAGAACATTGACGAAATCCTCACCTCTCCGTGGTGTCTGTGGGCCATCTCCGTGGCGGCGGCCCTGCTGATGTGGTTTTACGTCACGGAATCGGACGGCGGGGGGTACGTGACGCGGCAGTTCTCGTGCCCGATCGAGTACCGCTCGCTCGACCCTCAGGCGACGCTCCGCAACAAGGTGTCCGAGGTCAATATCGAGGTCCGGGGCCTGGAGGAGGTCATGGCCCGCTTGGACTACGACTCCATCTCCTGCGTCGTGGACCTCAGGGACCTGTCGCCGGGAAAGAAGTATACGCAGGAGGTCAAGGTCAATCTCCCCCCCCGCGTATCCCTGGTCTCCTCCACCCCCTCGCAGGTCGTCGTGGACCTGCTGCGTCAGGTCGTGCGCCTCATGACCGTCGAGGTCGCCCTGCCTCAGGACATCCCGGACGGCCAGTATCTGGAGGGCGTCGAGATCGTCCCGAAGGAGGTGGCCGTCCGCGGCGGCGAGAAGGACATCTCCAAGATAGGCGCGGTCCAGGTTCAGCCGACCGTCCAGGAACTTCAGTCCGGCAAGGAGCTGTTTTTGCCCGTCAAACTCTCCCAGTCGGAGCCCTTCGAGGACGAGGTGAACCTGGAGCCCACGCAGGTCAGGATGAAGGGGGCGCTGGTCCGGGGGCTTCCCAAGAAAAAGGTCCCCGTCAACGTCCGGCTGACCGGCAAGCCGTCCTCGGACTTCGAGGTCAAGGCCGTCGTGACGGAGCCCTCGGAGGTTCAGGTCGAGGGGACCGCCGCGCGGCTGGCCCGGATCTCGGCGGTGGACACCGAGACGGTGGACATATCCTGGATCTCGGCCGATCAGCACCTGGTCGTCCCCCTGAAGGCCCCCGACGTGAGGGGGGTCTCGGTCGTCGACCTGAAATCGGTGCGCCTGTCGGTGCAGCTGGAGCCGGTCAGGGCCACCACGCAGTTCCCCAACGTCCCCGTGACCCTCAGGCAGGGGGAGGCGGCGGCGGGCTGGGCGATCACGCCCCCGTCCGTCGTCGTGACGGTCGAAGGTACGCCCTCCAGGATGGCGGATATTCATCCCGGCGACGTGGGGCTTCAGGCTTACGTCGACGTATCCAGCATCTTTGTGGACTCCGCGGCTCTGCCCGTCAGGACGGAGATCGCCTCGAAGGATTTGAAGGTCGTAAAAATCGAACCTCCCACCGTGACCGTAACGGCGGTGGAGGGTTCGGCGGGACGGTGAGCTGATGAAAAACAAGAGGGTTCTGTTTGGGACGGATGGGGTTCGGGACGTTGCGAACCGCGGAGGAATGACGCCGGAGATGGCCTTGCGCCTGGGGAGGGTGTTCATCCTGTTCCTCGCGGAGCGGGGCGTGCCGCGCCCGCGCATCGTCCTGGGACGGGACACGCGGCGCTCCGGCATGATGCTGGAGGGGGCGCTCTCGGCGGGGATGACCTCCGCCGGGGCCGAGGTCCTCTCCGCGGGGATCATCCCGACCCCGGGGGTCAGCTACGCCGTGCAGCATCTGGCGGCGGACGGGGGCGCGGTGATCAGCGCCTCGCACAACCCGGCCGAGTACAACGGCATCAAGTTTCTGGACCGTAACGGGTGCAAGCTTTCCGACGGGTCGGAGCTGGCCATCGAGGAATATCTCGGGGACAACCTCACGGACGACTGGCGGCCGACCGGGGCCTCGATCGGCGAGATCCGCCAGATGCCGCACCTGGTGCACAGCTACGTGGAGCACCTGGCGTCCCTGCTGCCGCACGCGGAAGCCATCCCCATGAAGATCGCCTTCGACTGCGCGCACGGCGCCGCGGGAGCGGTGATGCCCGCGCTGCTCGAGCGGATCGGGAGCAGGTGGCCCCTCATCGGAGCCGATCCCGATGGGCTCAACATCAACGAGGGCGTTGGGGTCATCCACATGCGCCACTTGGGCAATTACGTCACGGAATACGCCTGCGACATGGGGTTCGCCTTCGACGGCGACGCGGACAGGGCCCTGATGACGGACTCCGGGGGGCGTCTGATCGACGGGGATATCGCCATCTGGGTGCTGGCCCGCTGGCTCTCCAAAAAGGAGATGCTGGGAAGCGGCGTCGTCGTCACGGTGATGAGCAACATGGCCCTCGAGGAGCATCTGGGGCGGGAGGGGATCAAGGTCTTTCGCTGTCCCGTCGGGGACCGCTATGTGCTGGAGGCCATGAGACGCAGCCGGGCCCGACTGGGGGGGGAGCAGTCCGGCCATATCATCGCGGATGCCTTTACGCGGACGGGGGACGGGCTCTGTACCGCGCTCCTCCTGTTGAACGCCCTGAAGGACCTGGGCGAGGATGTGGACACCCTGGTCGACCGCTTCGGTCGTTATCCCCAGAAACTGTCCAACCTGACCCTGGCCCCCGGATGCAGGCTGGATATGGAGCGCGTGGGGGAGATCGCCGAGGAGGTCCAGCAGGAGATGTGCGGCCGGGGGCGTGTGCTCGTGAGGCCGTCGGGGACGGAGCCGCTCCTGAGGATACTGGTCGAGGCCAGGGATGAGCCCCTCGTCGACGAGGTCTCCGAACGGCTCATCGCGCGCCTGAAGGCGTATTGCTGAGGAACGGGGCCCGGGAGGAACGGCCCGGCCTCGGCCGAGCACGAATTTTTAACACGAAAGAGAGAATCGATCTGCATGGGAACTCAGGAGATGCATGAAGTGTGCGGGAGGGAGAAGGCGAAGGTGACGAAGTGTCTTTTCCCCGTCGCGGGGTTGGGGACCCGTTTCCTTCCCGTGACCAAGGAAATAGCCAAGGAGATGCTGCCGTTGGTGAATCGGCCCATCATCTCCTATGGCGTCGAGGAGGCCCTGGCCTCGGGTTGTTCCGACATCATCATGATCACGGGACGGGCCAAGCGGTCGATCGAGGACTACTTCGACCGTTCCTTCGAGCTGGAGCAGCTGCTCAAGGCCCGGGGCAAGGACGAGCTCCACGACATGGTGGTGGGGATCTCGAACCTCGCCGAGATCCTTTATGTCCGGCAGAGGGAGCCTCTCGGGCTGGGGCATGCCGTGCTGTGCGGGGAGCCCTTCTGCCGCGGGGAGTACTTCGGCGTCGTGCTGCCGGACGACGTCTTCGTCGGGGACGTCCCGGTCATGTCTCAGCTGATCGACGTCCACGACAGGCTGGGGGGGACGGTGGTCGCGCTGGAGCGCGTGCCCCGCGGGGACGTGTCCCGCTACGGCATCGTCAGGTCGGAGGTGGTCGAGGGGGGGATCCACCGCATCCTCGACATGGTGGAGAAGCCCTCCGTGGACGAGGCGCCCGGCGAGTACGCCATCATGGGACGCTACGTCCTCTCGCCGTCCGTGTTCCCCCTGCTGGCGGAGGGACGCCTGGGGGCGGGCGGCGAGATCCAGCTGACCGACGCGCTGCGCCGGCTTACGGAGACGGAGCCGGTCTGGGGTGTCGTCTATCAGGGCCGCCGGTTCGACTGCGGAACCCAGAAGGGCTGGCTTGCCGCCAACGTCCAGCTGGCCCTCGAGGATCCGGATCTGCGGAAGGTCGTCCTGGACGTCGTGAAGGCTTCCCAATGAACGCTCCCGGCGAGGGAGATCCCGGCCCGGCTTTGGCGGGCCGGGATCGGCGATGAGACGAACGGCGGAGGCCTCCTGTTTGGGGACCTCCGCCGTTTTGCTCGAAGCGGTCTCTCAGCGCTTGCGCTTCTGCAGTTCTCCGAGCGCGGCGTCGAAATGGGCCCGCTCCAGGCAGAGAGAGCTCCCCTCCCTCTTCAGATGCGCCTTGAGGGCCTCGGTCGTCGCCTTGCGGCAGACGAAGGCGATGTCCGCGCCGCTCGCTCCCTCGGTGAGGGCCGCGAGGTTCTTGACGTCGACGTCCGGGGCCAGGGGTTTTTGGCGCAGCTCGATGCGGAAGATCGACTCCCGGGCCGCCGCGTCGGGCAGGGGGAGCTCCAGCACCAGGTCGAAGCGCCCCGCGACCAGCAGGGCGGGGTCCACCAGGTCCAGCCGGTTCGTCGTCGCCAGGACGACGACGCCCTGGAGGTCCTCGATCCCGCTCATCTCCGACATGAACTGCCCGATCACCCGCTCGGTGAAGGCCGATCCCCCGGCCTCGCGGCCGCGGATGGGGATCAGGGACTCGATCTCGTCGAAGTAGAGGATGGAGGGGGCAGCCTGGCGTGCCGTCCTGAAGACCTCCCGGATCGCCCGCTCCGACTCGCCCACGTAGCGGGACATCAGGGAGGGCCCCTTGACCGAGATGAAGTTGACCCCGCTCTCCTTGGCCAGGGCCTTGGCCAGGAGCGTCTTTCCCGTGCCGGAGGGGCCGTGGAGCATGATGCCCCGCGTCGGCTGGACCGAGTAGCGCTCGAAAACTTCCGCGTGCCGGAGGGGCCAGCTCACGGCCTGGATGAGCTCCTCCTTCACGTTCTCCAGCCCGCCGATATCCTCCCAGGACACGTCGGGGATCTCCACGAAGACCTCCCGGATCGCCGAGGGGTCTATCTCCATCAGGGCCGCCATGAAATGGCTCATCCGCACCTCGAGGGAGGCGACCTTCTCGTAGGGGATATCCTGCGTATGGAGGTTGACGTAGGGGAGGATGTCCCGGACGCAGGCCATCGCGGCCTCCTTGGCCAGCGCCTCGAGGTCCGCGCCGACGAACCCGTGGGAGAGGTCGGCCACGCGCTTGAGATCGACGTCCTCCGCGAGCGGCATGCCGCGCGTGTGGATCTGGAGGATCTCGAGCCGTCCCTTGCGGTCGGGGATCGGCACGGAGATCTCGCGGTCGAAGCGCCCCGGGCGGCGCAGGGCCGGGTCCAGGGAGTTGGGGATGTTCGTGGCCCCGATGACGACGATCTGCCCGCGCGACTCGAGGCCGTCCATCAGCGCCAGCAGCTGAGCCACGACCCGGCGCTCCACCTGCTTCTCGCCCCCCATGTCCTCGCGCTTCGGGGCGATGGCGTCGATCTCGTCGATGAAGATGATGGAGGGGGAGCGGCTCTGGGCCTCCTCGAAGATGTTGCGCAGGCGCTCCTCGCTCTCCCCGTAGAATTTCCCGATGATCTCGGGGCCGGAGATGTGGGTGAACCATGCGTCGGTCTCGTTCGCCACGGCCCGGGCGATGACGGTCTTGCCCGTGCCGGGCGGGCCGTAGAGGAGCACCCCCTTGGGCGGCTGGATCCCGAGCCGTTCGAACACCTGAGGAAATCGCAGGGGCAGCTCGATCATCTCGCGCACCCTGCGGATCTGGAACCCCAGCCCGCCGATGTCCTCGTAGGAGATTTTGCGGGGCTGGGCGACCTTTGCGGGTTTGAGTCGGTTCAGGTACGTGGACTTGCTCACGACTACCGTGCCCCCGGGGGTCGTCTCGGAGACCAGAAAGTCGCAGATTCGGGTCCCGAAGAGGTTCAGGCGGACGCGGTCCCCTGCCGTCAGGGGCTGCCCCTCCAGCAGGGACAGGATGTAGGCCGAGTCCCCCTCCTTGTCCGTCAGGGCCCTCGCGGAGAGGGGCTGCAGGGTGATGCTTCCGGCGAAGTGGTGTGTCGCCGGCCTCACGTTTACGGTATCCTCCAGCGACACGAGGGCGTTCTCGCGCGTCAGTCCGTCGATCTGCAGCACGTGCTCCGCGCAGTCCTCCTCGCATGCCCGCACCCGGGCCGCCGTGACCTTCTTTCCCACAATTTCGATGATCTGCCCCTCCGACAGGCCCAGTACGTCCATGTCCGCGGGATTCATGCGGGCGATGCCCTTCAGGGCGTCGCCGGGACGCGCCTCCTTCACCGTAAACACGTCTCGATTGCTCCTTCCTGTCCTTCCTTCCATCCGAGGAAAAGTGCCGTGCGTCAGATCGATGCGTATCGAAGTGTATCGAAAGGGGAACGTCGACCGAATCGGCGCTTCCCTAAATGGCCCCGCAGTTCCAGAGGTCCTGAACGCTTACGAAACGATAGCCGCGTTCTCCGAGCCCGCGCAGGATCTCGGGCAGCGCTTCTGCGGTCGCGGGGACCCCCGAGTGCATCAGGACGATGGCGCCGGGGGAGGCCTTGCGCAGGACGAAGGCCGCGATCTCACCAGCCGATTTTCCCGTGTAGTCGGCGCTGTTGATGTTCCAGAGCCCCAGGCGCATATCCATGCGCCGCATGGCGTTGAGGATCTTCAGGTTGTAGGAGCCGCCGGGCGGCCGCATGAAGCGGGGTTTCCTGATCCCGAGCCCCTCGATGACCTCGTTGCACCGCTCCGTCTCCCTCATGATCTTCTCCACCCAGAGGGTGTAGAGCTTCGGGTGCGTGAAGCTGTGGTTCTCCAGGTCGTGACCGGCCTCTTGGAGCGCCAGGGTGATGCCTGCATAACGGTCGGCGAACTTGCCCACCAAAAAGAACGTCCCGTGGACGCCGAACGGCGCCATGGCGGCCATCAGCTCCTGCATTCCGTGTTCCCGCGGCCCGTCGTCGAAGGTCAGGGCGATCTCCCGGACGAAGGGATCCCCGGAGGCAATGCCCCATCGGGCCCTTTCGGCGTTGAGGGGGCCCCATTCGAGGCAAAGAAACAGTGCGATGCCAGCCAGCAGGGCGGGGCGTCGCGATCGGTTCAAACGGCATCAGTCCTTTCAGGGCATTTCTCGTCTGCTTTTCCCGACGCGTCGGCCCGGCGTTCGGAGATCTCTTTCGATCCTCCGTCGGGAAAATCCCTCATACGGGGCCGGACCGAAATACTATAATACACCTTGATGCCCCAAGCCGTTCCTCCGGTGCGGAAAAAGGGCGGCAAAGGAGGGACGCGCGGGGCCGTGCGCTGCGGCGGGGTCGGAGAGGACGCCGCTATGGCCGTCCTGCGCTTTGCTTGGGTTTGGAAATCATGATTTTGACGAGTTGGGGGAGGACACCATGAGACCTGATCGAGAGACTGCGCTCCGTATTCTAAGGAAACACAACAAGGACGAGACGCACGTTCGTCACGCGCTGGCCGTCGAGGGGACCATGCGCCACTTCGCGCGCAGGGCCGGCGCCGACGAGGACCTCTGGGGCGTCGTCGGCATTCTGCACGATATCGACTGGGAGATGACGTCCGACGCCCCGGAACGCCACTGCCACCTGGCGCCGGAGCTGCTCCGCGAGGAGGGGATCGACGAGGACATCATCCACGCGGTCCAATCCCATGGCTATGGCATCTGCACGGACGTCGAGCCCGCCAACGACATGGAGCGGACCCTCTTCACCATCGACGAGCTCACGGGCCTGATCATCACGGCCGGGCTGGTGCGCCCCTCGCGCTCCCTCTCCGACCTGGAGCTCAAATCCGTCAAGAAAAAATGGAAGGACAAGGCGTTTGCGCGCGGGGTCAATCGGGAGATCATCAGCGCCGGAGCCGAACGGATGGGGCTGCCCCTCGACACGGTGATCGAGGAGACGATCCTGGCGCTGAGGCCCATCGAGAAGGACGTTGGGCTCTGATTCCAAATGATACGTCGTTGTTTTTGCTCGCCTTGCTTGATGTACCTCTTTGTACGCCCGGTGAAGAACCCGATGAACCCCCTGAGCTCGAAAACGCAAATCAGAGATTTGCTATCTCGCTCATAAGCGACCAACTCGGCTCGTACTTCGCCGGTTGTCTGCTTATCCACTGGGGCCTGCAAAAGCCGCCTGGTCTACAAATGGTTTTGAAATGGAATCGGCGGGGGCGTCCTTCCGTAGCTTTGCCCTTGCCCGGGGCGGCGGGGGCGGGTAGTCTGTAAAAACTTTACGACAGATATCAATTATGACGAAGGGGACGATGTCGATGGCAGTCAGGATCGTTTTGGCGGACGACCACCCTCTGACGAGGGCGGGCATTGCGGAGTTTTTGCGGCGGGAGAACTCGCTCGATCTCGTCGGGGAGGCGGAGGATGGGGTGAAGGCCTGGGAGATGATCCGGGAGCTCAAGCCCGACGTGGCCCTGCTGGACATCAGGATGCCGGGCATGGACGGCGTCTCGGTTGCGCAGAAGGTCAAGGCCGAGGGGCTTTCCACGGCCACCATCATGCTGACCTCCTACGATGCGCAGCAGTACGTCATGGCCTCGCTGCGCGCAGGGGCGCGGGGGTTCGTCCTCAAGACCGTCAGCCCGAAGGAGCTCACCGCGGCGATCGCGACGGTCTCCAAGGGAGGGCTTTACCTGGATCCCGAGGTCGCCTCGGTCATGGGGGAGCGGGACTTCGACCCGGAGCAGCTCTCCGCGCGGGAGCGTGAGGTCCTCCTGCTGGCGGCCAAGGGGCTCTCCAGCAAGGAGGTCGCGAGCCGTCTCTTCATCAGCGAGCGCACGGTCCAGACCCACCTGGCCTCCATCTACGACAAGCTGGGCTCTAAGAACAAGACGGAGGCCCTGCTGCTGGCCCTCAAGTACGGGGTCGTCACCCTGGAGGAGCTCCTGGAGGACGAGAAGTAGGGGACACGCCTCATGCTGAAGCGGGTCCGCAAAACCGTTTTCAACTCGCTGAGGCCGAAGAACCACTTTTTGGCCTTTCTGTTGTGCGCCCTGATCCTGCCCTCCGTGGCCGTCATCCTGCTGGCGGCCTTCGCCCTGGTCAGTCAGGAGAGGGCGATGGAGGCGGCCGTGCGGTCCTACGTTCAGGACCTGGCCGAGAGCACGGCCTATCGGCTGGGGTCGAACGTCCGGCTCTGGGAATTTCCGCTGGAGTACCTGGGGGACGCGGCTCGGTACAACATCTTCTCCTGGGGGCCGTCCATCCCGGGCTGGGTGGCGCACATCGGCGCCGACGGAAAGATCATCACGGCCTCGCCTGGCGCCATGAATATCGCGGCCATCTGGCACGACAACCTCCCGATCGGGACGGCGACCCGGGTGGAGGACAAGCAGGGGGCCCAGTATACCCTGGCGATCTACCCGGTCAGCCGGGGCCAGGGGTACGTCGTCGCCGCGGTCTCCTGGGACCAGCTTCTGGGGGGGCTCGTCACGGCGGGGCGCCTGTGGCCGGTCCTGATCGTGCTGATGACCTTGGGCAGTTTCTGGGCCATCCGCCTGCTCTGGAGCCGCCTCGTCTCCCCCCTTCAGGCTCTCGTCGCCGAGATCGACGACCTCCGGGTCGGGAAGGACATTCCCAATCGCCTGGGGCCGGGGTCGGTCAAGGAGATCGAGAGCGTCCACAGCGCCCTGATGCGCTTCGCTCAGGCGGCCGTGGAGCGCGACAAGCTGCGCAACCGCTACGTGCGCGACATCGTCCGGGTTCAGGAGAAGGAACGGATGGACATGGCGCGGGAGATCCACGACGGGCCCTTGCAGGATATCACGGCGCTGCTGCAGCAGATTCACATGTCCCTCGAGGAGGAGGCCCCCCAGACGCGCATCAAGAAGACGGAGCTTCTCGCCAAGTCCGTCGTCCGGGAGCTGCGTGGGCTCTGTGACGAGCTGGCGCCGCCGTGGATGGATCTGGGGTTGTCTCAGGCCCTGACCGAGCTGGCGGAGAGGCTCTCGCAGAACTACGACATCCGGGTCGCCGCGGACATCGACGAGGGCATAGACCTGGAGCCGGAGCAGACCTTGGCCTTTGTCCGCATCTTTCAGGAGGCGGTCTCCAACGCGGTCCGGCACGGAAATGCCACGGAGGTCCAGGCCCAGGTCTGCGAAAAGGATGGAAGGATCATCCTGGACATTCAGGACAACGGCAGCGGTTTCGATGCCGAGGTGGACCATGAGGTCCTGAGGCTCGAGGGGCATCGGGGGCTCGCCAACATGACGGAGCGGATGTCCCTCATGGGGGGGCGTCTGGAGGTCCGTTCGAGGCCTGGCGAGGGGACTCGCGTCCTGTGTCTCCTGCCGAAGGGCGCCGTTTCGCCGGCATAGGGGGAATACAATACGATGAGGATACGTTTCTGGGGCGCTGCGGGCGAGGTTACGGGGTCCTGTTACGAGGTGGAGTGCGGGGATCGTCGCTTTCTCGTGGACTGCGGCGTCCACCAGGGGGCGAACGAGGACGAGCGGAACCGGGAGCCCTTTCCGTTCCCCGTCGAGGGGCTGGACGCGGTATTTCTGACCCACGCCCACATGGACCACTCCGGGCGCATCCCGTATCTCGTCCGAAAGGGGTTCGCGGGGCCCGTCTGGACGACGCCCGCCACGGCCCGTCTGGTGGAGATACTCTGGAACGACTCCGTCCGTCTGATGAAGGAGGAGGCGGAGTGGCGGACCCGCAAGGCCGTCCGCCGGGGGCTGCCGCCGGTCGTTCCTCTCTACGACGAGAAGGACGTCGATAAGGCCCTGAAGCTCCTGAGGCCGACGGATTGGGATACGGAGACCGCTGCCGTGGATGGCGTGTCCTTCTCCCTGCACGACGCGGGGCATATCCTGGGAAGCTCCTCCATCGCCTTCAAACTGAGCGAGGGGGACAGGGCGACGCGCCTCGTCTTCAGCGGCGACCTCGGGCAGCAGTTCCCCGCGGTGGACCGGGCCCCCTCGGCAATCCGGGAGGCGGACTATGTCCTCGTCGAGTCGACCTACGGCGACCACCTGCATAAGGACGACGCGGCGACGCGGGAGGAGTTCCGCAGCGTCATTTTGACGGCCCTGAAGGACCGGGGCAAGGTCCTGATCCCCAGTTTCGTCGTGGACCGGGCCCAGCGTCTCCTCTTCGAGCTCTCCCTGATGCAGATCGAGGGTCTGCTTCCCGAGATCCCGATTTTCTTCGACTCCCCCATGGGGGTCCGCGCCACGGAGCTCTACCGCATGTACGGCGACACGCTCTCTGGCGAGGTCCGGCGCCATGCTGCGGCGGGGGTGGACCTCTTCTCCCCGAGGGGGTTCAAGAACGTATCGACCCCGGAGGAGTCGCAGAAGATCAACGAAGTCCCCTTCGGCATCGTCATCGCCGGGAGCGGGATGTGCACGGGCGGACGCATCGTGCACCACCTGAAGCATGGGGCCTGGAATCCCAGGAACCACATCGTCTTCGTGGGCTATCAGGCTTACGGGACCCTGGGGAGGCGTATCGTCGACGGGGAGACCGAGCTTCGGATCGCGGGGGAGGACGTGATCGTCAAGGCTCAGGTGCACACGATCGGCGGGTTCTCCGCGCATGGGGATCGCGACGACCTCCTCGCGTGGGGGGGCCCCTACACGACGAACCCCCTGTTTTTCGTCACGCATGGGGAGCCGAAGGCCTCCCAGGCCCTTTCCGCCGCGCTGAGGGAACGGGGCATGAGGGGAATCGTCCCGGCCCTGGGGCAGGAATTCTCGATCGAGCCGGGCGCCTCCACTGCCACCATGGAAGCCGAAGCCAAGCCCGCCGCTGCTGTCAGGACCCCGCAGGCCGAGATCCCGGGCGTCCTGGACGACATCGAGCGGCTCCTGGAACGGCTGCGCCGGGACGAGGGCGCCCTGGCGGACACGGAGGAGTCCAGGCGCCTTCTCCTCTCCGCTCGAACGTCGCTCGAGTCCGCCCTGCGGGGGAAGACCGCTCCCTGATCCTCCCCGCGCCATCTTCTGCCCGATGCCGGGCGGCGGACAAAATCCTCTTCCTCGCTTTCCCTTCACGGCATTTGCGGGAGAGGATTTTGTTTATCCGCTTCAAGCCTCATGCGGAGAAGACGCTCATGTTGCAGGCGTTCAAAAACCTTGTCCCGAACGCCGGACTTGTACCATCGGTTCATGCGCATGCAGATAGTATGCCAGTTCCCAAACCTTTCCGGGAACCTCCTCCATTTACACCCATCTACCACAACATACAGAATGGCATTGAGCACTTTAAGGTTGTCGTCAGCGACATTGCTTCGATGGGCGGGGAGACAATCCGCCATACGCTCGTATTGTACCTGAGTGATCTCAATCATACGATTGTTTCGACGTATCTTGTCCTCATTGACGATAAACAGGGCATAAGTGATCGACATTGACAGACATAGTATGTAGTACCGCTTCTTTGGCACAACTTGCGTTACACGTTGATGAAGCCCCTGATAAGGCCCCTGGTGAAGCAACTAAGCGACCAACTCGGCTCGTACCTGGTGAGGA
>NZ_CALIAA010000105.1 GCF_938040765.1 uncultured Fretibacterium sp. | reverse complement strand
GATCAGACCCATCACTAAAACCCATCATCATAACCGTCAGCACCTCTCGAAGAAACGGCAAAAAGCCGTTGAACCGAAAAGTTTCCCCAAAACCCCCGCACCCCGGCGGGACACGCCACCCATTCTACCAGAGTCGGGGGGAGGCGTTCCTTAGGGAAGCGTTGGAGATTTTTACCCGAAATTTACTCTTGATAAATAGGCCTTTTCATTCTCAAGCGGCGTTTCCTTCGAGAACGCTCAGCGCGTCCAGGTCTCCGGCACGAACAGGAGGATCACGGCGAAGAGCTCCAGCCGTCCGGCCAGCATGCAGAACGAGAGGATCCACTTGACTCCCTCGGGCAGCCAGGAAAAATTTTCGGCCGGCCCCAGCGAGGCAAGCCCCGGCCCCACGTTGCTGAGGCAGGCGACGACCCCGGACAGGGAGGCCACGAAGTCCAGCCTGGGGTGTCCGAAAGCGGTCAGCACGAGGGTGGAGAGGACCAGGATGGCGATGTAGAGCATGAAGAAGGCTGTGACGGAGCTCAGGGACCGTATCGAAATCACCCGGCCGTTGACCCGCGTATTGACGATCGCCCTGGGATGCAGCAGGCTGCGGACCTCGGCGCGGATCTGCCGCCCCAGCAGCAGGAAGCGCACGACCTTGCATCCTCCGCCGGTGGAGCCCGCACAGGCCCCGACGATCATCAGCAGGAGCAGAAGAAAACGGGCGAACTCCGGCCACAGGTCGTAGTTCGTCGTAACGAACCCCGTGGTGGTCATCAGGCTCACGACGTGAAAGGCCGCGGCGCGCAGAGCCGGCTCCATCCGATCGAAGAGGTCTTGGCGAAGCAGGAAAAACGCGATGGCGACCGAGGCCGCAACGGCCAGGACGGAGTAGCAACGCAGCTCCTCGTCCCGAAGGACCCCGCGGAAGCGCCCCGTGAGCATCAAAAAATGCAGGGAGAAGTTGATCCCGGAGACGAACATGAAGACGGTGATCACCCACTCGACGTAGGCGCTGTGGAAATGCCCCACCGAGGCGTTTTTCGTCGAAAAACCCCCCGTGGCGATGGTGGAGAAGCTGTGGTTCAGGGCATCGAAGAACCCCATGCCCCCGGCGGTCAGAAAGGCCGTCTCCAGTGCGGTCAGCAGGACGTAGACGCCCCAGAGGTAGAGGGCCGTCTGCTGGACCCTCGGGGTGATCTTCTCGGGCGTCGGGCCGGGGACCTCCGCCTTGTAGAGCTCCATCCCCCCGACCCCGAGGAAGGGGAGCACGGCGAGGCTCAGGACGATGATCCCCATCCCGCCTATCCAGTGCGTCAGGCTGCGCCAGAGGAGGAGCCCACGGGGAAGCCCCTCGATGTCCGTCAGGATGGTGGCGCCGGTCGTGGTGAACCCCGACATGGTCTCGAAGAAGGCGTCCGCGTAGGTCGACGCGGCGCCCGAGAACAGATAGGGCAGGGCCCCGACGGCCGAGGCGATCACCCAGGAGAACCCCACGACGGCGATGGCCTCGTGGATGCCCAGCTGCTGATAGTCGGTCCCGCGCTTTCCGGCCAGAAAGAAGCCGAGGCTGATCAGCAGGCCGACGGCGAGGGAGGCGAGGAAGGCAAGTCGGCCCGCGGCCCCGTCACAGACCGCCAGGGCCAGGGGGAAGATCATGAAGAGGGAGACGATGAGCGAGATGAGCGAGAGCACCCGAAGGACGACGCCCAGCCTCATGACCGCTCCCCGTCGGCCCCGCCGAACAGCTCCATCGCCTCGCGCATGAGGGGCGTGGAGGCGAACAGGATGAGATGGTCGCCGGCCTGAAGCCGCGTGGCCCCGTTCGGGACCACCACCTTCTCCTGCCTGCCCAGCAGCGCCACCAGGACCCCCTTCGGCAGCTTCAGCTCCGCAAGTGGGATGTCCGTCAGGCCGTGCTCCGCGGGCAGGACGATCTCCAGCATCTCCGCGTCGATCTTCTCGATGATGGACAGGGCCCGGGCGTGCCCGGGGTAGCGGATGGTCCTCAGGATCATCGCGGCCAGCGCCTCGTTGGAGTCCACCACGGCATCGACGGGCATGTGGTTCGGCATGTCCTGATAGAGATGCCGCCGCACGACCGCGATGCTCTTGCGCGCCCCCATAGACTTGGCGATGGCGGCGTAGACCAGGTTGACCTCGTCGGAGTCCGTGGCGCAGACGTAGCCGTCCGCCTCCTCGATGCCCTCCTCCAGCAGGAGCGCCCGGTCGGCCCCGTCCCCGTTCAGGACCAGAGCCTCGCCCAGCTCCCCGGCCAGCTTTTCGCACTGATGCGGGTCGTGGTCGATCAGACGGATCCTGACGTTGCCGTACTCCTTCTGGATCCTCTGGACGACCTGATAGCCCAGCTTGCCCCCGCCCACCACGAACACCTTGCGCAGGGGCCGGGTGCTCCTGAGCTGAAAGAGCCTCTCCAGCATCCAGACCTGTTCCCGGTAGGAGACGACGTAGCAGAGGTCCCCGGCCTTCAGCACCGTGTCGCCGTCCGGTACGATATTCTCGCCCTCCGACCGCTCCCCCTCCGAGCGCTCCACGTAGACCACGATCGCCACCAGGTCCGGATGGTCCCTGCGAATCTCCTTGAGGGAGAGATTCACCAGAGGGGAGCCCTCCGCAATGCGGAAGGCGTAGATGGCCGCACGGCCGCCCAGCAGCTCCGCCGTCCGCACGGCCGTGCTGACGGACAGAAGCTCCAGTATCTCCCGCGCGACGGACCGCTCGGGCGAGAGCATGAGGTCGATGCCCAGGTCCCGCCCCCAGGTCGGGGAGTCCGTGAACTCGAGCCCCCGCACCCGGGAGATGACCCTGCGGACCCCCGCATGACGTGCGATCCAGCAGGAGAGCATGTTGACCTCGTCCCGATCCGTGCAGGCCACGAGAAGGTCGACCGTGCAGCCCTCCCGGACCCCGGCGTCGTAGAGCACCTGGGGCCGTGCCCCGTTGCCGCAGACGACGCGGACGTCCAGCTCCTCCGCCACGTGCTCCGCATGCTCCTCGTTCTGCTCCACCAGGTTGATGTCGTGCCCCTCCGCGGCCAGGGTGGCGGCGACGCTGCGCCCGACCTCCCCGGCTCCGACGATGACGATATTCATGAGCGGTGCGGCCCCCAAACGCAGGAAAACGTGGTCAGGGATCGGCCGCTCCCGCGGGCCGCTCCCGCGATCTCGTAGACGAACGTCCGCGCCTCGCCGGAGCGGGGCCCCCCGAGCTCGCGGGCCCGGACCGTCAGGACGTCGCCCAACTTGGCGCTTGCGCGAAACGAGGCGGAGATCGATCTCGGGCCCCAGGCCATGAGGTCGATCGGGGTCGCCTCGAAGACCCACTCGAAGTAGACGGCGTTGTTGACGTGCCCGTTGGCATCCAGGTCGTGAAACCGGACCGGATAGACGGTCTCGTGAACCTCCCCGGC
>NZ_CALIAA010000104.1 GCF_938040765.1 uncultured Fretibacterium sp. | reverse complement strand
ATCGTTCCCCTGGCGGACGTCCTGACGCCGAACATCCCGGAGGCCGAGCGGATCGCCGAGATGAAGATCGAAGCGCTGGACGACATGAAGGAGGCGGCGCGGCGCATCCATGCCATGGGCTGCCGCAGCGTCCTGGTGAAGGGCGGGCATGCCCTGGGGGACGCCGTCGACGTCCTTTTTGACGGAACGGACTTCCGGCTCCTCGAGGCGCGCCGCATCGACACCAAAAACACGCACGGCACGGGCTGCACGTTCTCCTCGGCCATCGCCTCGAACCTGGCCCTGGGATACGACGTCGCCGGGGCCGCGGAACGGGCCAAGCGCTACGTCACCACGGCCATCGAGCACGCGCTTCCCATCGGGAAGGGACATGGCCCCACGCACCACTTCTACGACCTCTACAGGGAGGGCCTGAGGGGAATGGACGGAGGGGAGAGGAGATCATGAGCGCGCAGGCAGGGCTCGAAAAGGTATCCACGTTCAGCCAGATGCTCCTGTGGTTCGGCGCGGCGGTCTCCATCGCGGAGATCCTCACCGGCGCTCTGCTGGCTCCCCTTGGCTTTGAAAGGGGCATGGGGGCCATCCTGGCGGGGCACGTCATCGGGGCCGCCCTGCTCCTCCCCGCAGGGCTGATCGGCGCGCAAAGCGGCCTCTCGGCCGCCAGGTCGGTTCGCATCTCCTTCGGGAGGTACGGCTCCTACGTCTTCTCCATCCTCAATCTGGTGCAGCTGCTGGGTTGGACGGCCATCATGATCGTCAGCGGAGCCAAGGCCATGGACGGCATCACGGGGGAGCTCTGGGGGGTCCGGAACGAGGCCGCGGGGTGCGCCGTCATCGGAATCCTGATCGCCCTGTGGGTCCTCATGGGCATCAAGAACCTGGCCCGCGTCAACGTCGTCGTGGTGACGATGCTCTTCGGACTCTCCCTCGTCCTGGGATTCGCGGTACTGGGCCAGACGGGGGCCGGAGCGGCGGGGGAGCCGATTTCCTTCGGGGCCGCCGTCGAGCTGAACGTCGCCATGTCGCTCTCATGGATGCCTCTCATCTCCGATTACACCCGGAGGCTGAGGTACCCGTTCCGTGGGACTGCGGTCAGCGTGCTGAGCTATTTCATCGGGAGCGTGCTGATGTTCGCCATCGGGCTGGGCGCGTCCCTCTTCGCCGGGACCTCCGACATTGCCCAGATCCTCCTTGCGGCCGGCCTGGGGCTCGCCGCCCTGCTGATCGTCCTCTTCTCCACCGTGACCACCACCTTCCTCGACGTCTACTCGGCCGGGGTCAGCGCCGCCAACCTCAGCGAGAGGCTTAACGAGAAAACGGTTGCGGTCCTGGTCTGCGTCCTCGGGACCGTATTGGCCGCGTCCGTATCCATGGAGCAGTACGAGAACTTCCTGTTCTTCATCGGCTCCGTGTTCGCCCCGCTGTTCTCGATCCTGTTCGTGGACTATTGGCTCTTCGGCAGGCGGGAGATCGACCCCGGCCGTTTGCTGGACCTCAAGAACGCTCTTTTGTGGGCGGCCGGCTTCGTCCTCTATCGCCTGCTCCTGCCTTACGACACCCCGGTGGGGATCACCCTGCCGGTGATGCTGCTGGTCGGGGTATCGAGCGTCGTCGTGCGGCGGGCCGGCAAAAACGTCTGAGCGTCCTTTCTCGAGGGCCGGGCGGCGGCGCTTCAGACGGACGTAAAACCTGTGAGGGAGAGGAAAACAGCGAATTGCCTTTTGCCGCCTTTCAGCGTAAAATATGAAGAGACTATTGAAATTACGTTCGGGAGGTTGCCGTGGTACAGATCAGTCGGGAAACGCAAGCGATTATTGACAGCCTGTCGGATCCTGTCCTCATCATAGGGCCGAGGATGGGACGCATCCTCGCCTGCAACGCGGCTTTCATCCGTGAGCTGGGTTTCTTCGGCGAGGGGATCAAAGACAGGTCTTTTATCCGTATTCCTCAACTGACGCGCCCGATCCGTCATGGTCTGCTCGACCTTTACTTCAGGGCTAAGCGCAGCAGGGAGGACAAGGCCCCGTTCGTCTTTCAATTCGCGGACCCGCAGGGCAGCCTGAAAACGATCTCCGCCACCATCGACATCCTGCCCTGCGACGGCCGGGAGCTCGTCATGGCGCACCTGCACGTCGTACAGCCGAGCGACGCGGCCCTTTCGCATCATGCCGAGGACATCGCCGCCTTCAACGCCTTCACCGACATGACCCAGGAGCCGTGGCTGGAGTTCCGCCTCCGTTCGCAGGACGTGCCCATCCTGCTCGACGAGGAGGACCGGATCAGTTACCTCATGAACCTGGGGCGGGAATTCGTCGTCCATAAGGCGAGCAAAGCCGCGCGGAAGCTGTTCGGCCAAGACACATCCAGCTTGGGAGTATCCGATTTTCCGTTGAGGGGAAAGGGCTTTATGTCCTTTTTCTACCGGGACGAGGATGCTCTGCGTTTTCTGGATATGCTCTCCAAGGTGGGGCAGCTTCAGGCCCCGACCACCCTGGTCGGGGAGTCGGGCGACATCCTGGAGGTGGAGATGTCCTGTTCCGTCCACTTCGGCACCGAGGACACCATCGCGGCCCTCTACTGCATTCCACGCCGTATCGAGCAGGATCGCGACCTCATCGTCCAACACAGCGTGAGCGGCCAGGAGCAGGACTTCATCTTCTCCCAACCCTTCCTCGGGCTGGGGCGCATGGTCCCCCTGCAGCCCCTGATGAGGCCTCAGCCCGCGAATGCCGATGCGATTTTGAACCGTTATCTGGACGACATCCTCCTCACCAACGCCAACGATACCCTGGGGGAGCTCTATGGGGTCGAGAAAAACGCCCTGCTGATGCAGTCCATGCCCTTCCTTTTCCCTGATCGCTCCGCGGCGATCCAGGTTCTGAAAGAGCTGTTCGTGACGCGCCAGTCCTCGTTTGCGACGTACCGCGAGGATACGGGGGAGCTCCTGAGGATAGCCCTCTTCAAGGCCGTCTTCAACGACGCCGACCACATGGCCCGGATTTTCCTGGCCGTATCCCCTCAGGTCCAGGGTCCTTCGGAACGCCACGAGACGCGAAAGCTGCGTTCCGTTCCATCGTTCATTTAGGGGGACGGACGGATATCCGAATCCGGATATCCGAGACGCCCGGGGTCCAGGAGAGGGAAAGCTCCGGCGCTATCGTTTAGGCTCGGCGATGTACCACCAGCGTCCCCCCAAAGAGACGGCCGCCATCCCCTCTCTGAAGGGGCGCGCCGCGTCGAGAAAGGGCGGGACGACGACGGTTCCGTCCATGTTTCTGTATCCCCAGGCGCCCGTATCCGAGCGATAGGGCAGGATGCCGGGGACGGAGCCGGAGGCGGAATCGACGGAACCGACAGGGGGCTCCCCGATATAGCGTCCGCCGCGGTTCACATACCGCCACCTCCCCTTCGAAGTCTCCAGGCAGGCGACGCCCCAGCGAAAGCGGGGGGCCTCGCCCGTCCAGGGGATGAAGTTCCCCCGTATCACGACATTGCCCTTTTTGTCTATAAAGAGGGTTTTGCCGCCGCTCAACACGGCGGCCAGACCCTCCGAAAACCTTCCCGCCTCGCTCCCCCGGGAGGGGACCTCGAAGCGGCAGGGTACCCTGAGCTTTCCGGATACGTCGATGTAGCCGAGCTTCTTCCCCTTCCGGACCGCGGCCAGTCCCTCCGAGAAGGGCCAGACCTCCTCATGGGCGTTCTTCACGGCCCAGTTTCCATTTTTGTCGATAAATCCCCATCGTCCCCTCATGCGGACCGCGAGCAGCCCCCCGGAGCAGGGGCCCGCCGCCTCGAAACGAGGGGGGATCACCATACGCCCCTTACGGTCGATGTACCCCCAACGGTCCCCGGAGAGCACGGCGGCCAGCCCCTCCGAAAAATCCCGGGCATCCTCGAACATCCCCTCGAAGGCGTCCCGTCCCTGCACGTCGATGTAACGCTTTTTGGCCCCCTCGCCCACAAGGGCGAGCCCATCCGCAAAGGTCCCGGCCTCCTCGAAGCTCCGCCCTCCGAAAAGGGGCGGAATGCTGCGTCCCACATAGCCCCATCTGCCGTTAGAGGCGCTGCGTGCCGGGGCCAGGCCCTCCGAGAAGGGCCAGGCCTCCAGGTAGACGGGGTCGGCCATCCAGGCGCCCCGGCGGTCGATGTAGCCCCATCGTCCCTGGCTGGCCGCACCGGCCGCCCCCTCCGAGAAGGACATCACGTCCTGGAAGGCGTAGGGGATCGCCAGCTCTCCCGACGAGGAGATGAAGCCCCAGAGCCCCGCGCGGCGCACCGCAGCCAGGCCCTCGCTGTAATCCAGGACCGCCTCGTACGAGGGCTCCACGGCCCAGTTTCCAGCCGAATCGATGAACCCCCAGAGACCTTGAAGCGCAACCCCCGAAACACCCCCGGAGAAAACCTTTCCGCCCAGCACGGGATCGTAGCGCGGCTCGACGGCGGTCTCCCCCGAGAGGCCCAGGAACCCCAGTTTTCCCTTTACGAGGACCGCCGCGCGGTCCTCCACAAACGGCCATGCTCCATCGTAGACCGGGGCGACGGCCCATTTTCCACGTCGGTCGACGAACCCATAACGTCCCCCAAGCGCCACCGCCGCCCGCCCCTGATAGAAGTCGCCGGCCAGGTCGAAGCTGGCGGGTATCGCAAGCCGGCCCGACCGGTCGATGTATCCCCATTTGTCCGCGGACCGTACCGCGGCGAGTTCCTCACAGAAGGCCCCGGCGGCCTCGAAGGCCGGAGGGATGATGAATTTCCCCTTCCTGTCCACAAACCCCCAGCGGCCCCGCACCGAGACGGCCGCGGCCCCCTCCCTGAAGGGGTGGGCGTCCGACAAGGTCGGCCCCACGACCCAGCGCCCTCCCGGTTCGATGTAGCCCCAATACCCGCCGGATCGTACGGCGGCGAGCCCCTCGGAGAACCGGGAGGCCCGTTCCCATACGGGCTGCAGGAACCAGTCGATCCGGGCCGCACCGGCCGGAAGGACCGGAGAGGCACAGGACAAAGCGGCGGCAAGGCACGCCAGCAGGAACGTACGGCGAATCGTCATCCTATGGATTCATCCCTATTCGTCAATCGCGGGGGGATTTGAGCCTGGGAATGGGGAGGCGTCCGGGGTCCTCGGCGCTCCAGAGCGTATAGAAGCCGTTTTCGTCGGGCTCGCCGTCCGCGCCCAGAAAGTCCAGAACGCGCGTTCCGGCCCTCCGCGTCCGGTCCAGCTCCGACGCGGGGAGCCCCGCATGGTTGAAGCTCCCCCCCGTTCCGGCGTAGACGACCTCGGCTCCCCCCCGCCCCCCC
>NZ_CALIAA010000103.1 GCF_938040765.1 uncultured Fretibacterium sp. | reverse complement strand
TCTTGCCCTTCTCGTCGATCGAGACCACGGGGATGCCCAGCCCCGCACAGAGCTGATTTGCCGTCCCTCCCAGCCCGAACGGGAGATGCACGCTCGGCAACTCGCCAGGCTGACCTGCCCTCCCCAAGGGATGAACGCGTGTCGTTTGACAAAAGCTGTATCTTATTGTAAGTTTATATAACCAAACATATAACATGTAAAAATTGAAACATGAGGAAGTGTTCTTCAGTTTTTGTCCTTATAAATGGTGCGTTATGATTGCAATAAGGAAGGGATATAATGTTCGCTGAAGGAAAAAGGTCTTCTTTGTTGACTGTTGTTTTTGCAATGATCTGGGTGTTCGCAGGGGCGGGAGGTCTGTTTGCCGCGGAGGGCGGGACCAGGACTATCGTCGACGCGACCGGACGCGAGGTGAAGGTTCCGGATCGGCCTCAGCGTATCGCGATCGGGACGACGGTCCTTCCGAACATGGTTTACGCCCTGCAGGGACACGCACGAAACATCGTTGCCATCAACCCGGCGTCCTATGCCGGGTGGCAGATCGGCACGTTTCGGTTTCTCGCACCGGAACTCGAGAACGTCAATACCTCGATGATCAACAACGATTTTTCCCTCAATGTCGAGGCGCTGGCCGAGGCGGATGTCGACCTCGTCCTGAACTGGGACTCGCAGATGGATTCGGCGAAGCAGCTCGAGGCGATAGGGATTCCCTGCGTGCTCTTCCGGTCTGCGACCGACCTTGCCTCCCTGAAAGAGCTCCTTGCATTGCTTGGCGATGTGTTGAACTGCCGTGAGCGCGCCGAGGAAGGGCTCGCCTGGTATAACGAGACCGAGGCTTACTTCAAGGGGAAGGAGGCTTCGGTTGCGGCACTTGCCGAAGAGGACAGGCCGAAAGTGCTGCACTTCCAGAGAGCGTCGAAGTTTCAGGTCTACGGCGGCGGGATGAACCACTACGTTACGGAGATCGAGGGCGGCAGAAATTTCAAGCTGCCGGTAGACAGGGCGGCTCCGACGATGGAGGATGTCCTTGTTTTCAATCCCGACATCATATTCATCAGCAACTTTGACGATGTAACCCCACAGGACTTTTACGAAAATCGCCTTGACGGCCAGGACTGGAGCGGGATAAGCGCCGTGAAGAATCGCCGCGTCTACAAGGTTCCTGCCGGTCTCTACCGATGGGCTCCTCCGAACTCCTTCGAGAAGCCGCTCTACATGAAGTGGACGGCTACGATCGTTCAGCCGAAGCTTTTTTCTGACATCGACATCCGAAAGGAGATCAGGGATTTCTACGCCTCGTACTACAAATACAATCTGACGGAAGAGCAGATTGACACGATCCTGCGGGTTCGCCTGAACGAACAGAGCCGATAGCCGAAGCGTACCATGCGAAAACTATCTTGTCCTGTACTGATTACACTGCTCGTCGTATTGCTCGTTGTCGTGTTTTTCATCGCTTTGTGCGCTGGAAGGTACAGTATAAGAGTGACTGAAGTAGTGCGTATTCTGGCCTCGAGCGTCTTCGACGTAACGCAGACGTGGGACGACAGGGCTTACGGCGTCATCTTCACGCTTCGCCTTCCCCGGACGATTGGCGCTGTCCTCGTCGGCGCCGCTCTGTCTCTCGCCGGCGCCGCGTATCAGGGGGTCTTCAAGAATCCCCTCGTCTCGCCGGATTTGCTTGGGGTGTCGTCGGGCGCCTGCGTCGGCGCGGCGATCGCGATTTTGCTCGGGATGAACTCGCTGGGCGTGCAGACACTGGCTTTTGCCGTCGGCATCGGCGCGGTCACCCTGACGATGCTGATCCCGCGTCTGTTTCGCAGCTCGTCGATGATGATGCTCGTGCTCTCCGGCGTGATCGTCCGAGGCATGATGGACTCGGTGGTTGGCGTCATCAAGTATATTGCCGACCCCGAGACGCAGCTGGCCGACATCACCTATTGGACACTGGGCAGCCTTGTCAAGGTCCTGTCCTCGGACCTCTTCGCGATTGCGCCGGTGATCGCCGCCGGGTGCCTGATGGTCCTGCTGCTGAGCTGGAGGATCAACATCCTCTCGCTGGGCGAACAAGAGGCGCGGGCTCTCGGCGTGCATGTCGGCTTCGTCAGAGGCGTCGTCATCATCTGTTCGACGCTGCTCACCGCTTCGGCGGTCTGCGTCTGCGGAACGATTGGCTGGGTCGGTCTCGTCATCCCTCATCTGAGCCGTATCACGGTCGGGCAGGACAACACGAAGTCGATACCGGTCAGCCTCCTGATGGGGGCCATCTTCATGGTGGCGATCGACACGCTCGCGCGTGTGCTTACGTCGCTTGAACTGCCGCTCAGCATCCTGACCGGGATCATCGGGGCGCCGTTCTATTTCATGGTGCTCGCTGGACAGAGGATGAGCCTCTCGTGATACGGAGGGCCCTTGTTGATGCTGCTTGAAGTCAGGGATCTTTCGTTTTCTTATCGGGGCTCCGGCCGGCAGATATTTCGAGATGTGAACCTGAGCCTCGCCGCTGGCGAGGTGCTGACGATACTGGGGCCGAACGGTGCGGGAAAATCGACCCTGCTGAACTGCCTTGCCAATCTTTTGACGCCGAGCAGTGGTAAGATATTTCTCGACGGTTGCCCTCTGTCGAGGATGCGGCTTAGAGATGTGGCCCGGATCATCGGTTTCGTGCCGCAGAATCACAATGCGATGTATGCTTATACCGTGCGCGATTTCGTCGTGATGGGGCGAGCTCCGCATCTGGGGATGTTTCGCAGGCCGTCGGCGGCCGATTATGCTCTCGCCGACTCGGTGATGGGCGAGCTGAATATCCTTCATTACGCCGACAGGCCCTATACGCGGATCAGCGGCGGAGAGCGCCAACAGGCTCTGATTGCACGCGCTCTCGTCCAGGAGCCGAAGATCCTCATGTTCGACGAACCGACGAACCACCTGGACTTCGGCAATCAACTCCGGACGGTCAACAAGATTGGCGAGCTTACGAAGAAGGGCTATGCGGTCGTCATGACGACGCACATGCCGGATCATGCGATGCGCCTCGGCGGCCTGACCGCGATATTGAACCGGAGGGGAGAGTTCCTCTGCGGCAGCGCCGACGAGGTGATCACCGAGGAGAACTTGCGCGATATCTATCAAACGGACATTCGCATCGTCTATGTTCCCGAGGCGGGATACCGCATCTGCGTCTTCGCAAGAAACTCAAGCTAGGGAGGTTTCGGACCGAGTCCGCCGTTGGCGGACATTTCATTTTCCATAGGGGGTTCCAAGGTGAACGAGATCCAAGTGTTGGAAAAAGGCGTCAATTTTTCGTGCAGCTTTGACGAGATGCTTAAGTATCATGGCACCGGATACCCGGGCGGGGTTGCGCATGCCTTTAAGGTCATGGAGAGGGCCTTTCCGCTGCTCTCCGACAAAACGCCTCCGGAGCGGCGGGAGATCTCTCTCGTCACGGCGTTCGGGGGGCCGGGGGGCCGGGATGCGTTTGAGATGGTCACGCGGTGCGTGACCGACGGCCGCTTGCATGTCGACAAAAATCTTCCCGAGGCGGCTGACGCGATCGAGAGCCCCGGAGGCCGATATTATTTTCGCTTCACCTACAGAGGGCGCTCCGTCGAGATAACGATTCGCCCCGGTCACGTGCGGGATGAGTTCATCCAGCTCGCCAGGAAAAAGGACAGGACTCCCGAGGAGGAGACAGAGCTTGCAGGGATGAAGCGTGAGATGGCCGATCGGCTGATGGCATCGAAGGCCGAGGATATCTACGACGCTAAAGTCCTCTGAAAGTCGGCGCTATGAAGTACGCGACTTTAGGCCGGATGGGGGCGGAGGCGTCGCGCGTGGCGTTCGGCATGCGGCAGCTGGACGACCCCACCGATATCGAACGCCATGCGGAGAACGTTGTCTACGCTTACCGGCGTGGGATCAACTTCTTCGAGACGTCGGTCTCCTATGCGGAGGGGAAGGCCGAGACGATTCTCGGCAGGGCTATTCGGGAGATGAAGCGCGGCGAGCTGCCTTTTTACGTCATGTCGAAGTGTCATGCTGCCGAATCGGGAGCATTTCGCCGCAACTTGGAGTCCTCGCTCGAACGCCTTGGGCTTGATACGCTAGACATATTTACCTGTCTTTGGGGCGTGAAGAGCCTGAACGAGTGGCTGGGGGCGGTGCGCTTCGGCGCCGTGAAGGAGCTCGAACGCGCTCGTGACGAGGGATTGATCCGATATATCGCGATCACGAGTCATATGAAGGATGACGATATGAAGCGGGTTATGTCGGATTATCCGTTCGACCTCAACATCATTGGTTTCAACGTAATCAACGCGCGCTTTCGCATGGAGGGGCTGAGGGCGTCGTTCGAGAACGGGGCGGGAAACATCGCGATGTGTCCGCTCGGATCGGGCAGGCTCGTGATGTTTAAGGATGTCTTCGGCGCAATCCGGATAAGAAAGGACCAATCCCTTGTCCAGGCGGCGTATGACTATGTGCTGTCGTCCCCGTTCGTCCACTCGGTGATCGGGGGCTTCAACGAAAAATCGGAGATAGACGAGGCCGTGTCGGCGGTCGAGACGCATGTTCCGTATACTACCGAAGAGATGGCGCTGGTGCAGGAAAGGCTTGCGGCGCGGATTTCGCCTTTGGAGCACGAAAGGCGCTTTGAAGTGGCGAAGGCGATCAATGAAAGGCCGTACATTCTGCGCGAGGAAGCGGCGGAGTTGTTCGGCGTCTACCCGATGAGCCTCTGAACGCCGTGTCCCAACGGAGCTTTTTCGGGGGCGGCTGGCGCGGGGCCGCGGAAGGAGGACTTCTATGCCCTGTCCCCGGCGATGAGGAGGCCGGGGCAGTGTAAAAAAACAACCTGTTGGGTGTCAGCGCAGGTCCGTTTTCTTCAGCCTCTCGTAAAGCGCCTCCCGAACCTCCCA
>NZ_CALIAA010000102.1 GCF_938040765.1 uncultured Fretibacterium sp. | reverse complement strand
CGATATCCCTCCAGCAAGCCGTTTATACCCTACCCTCAGGACTCTGTCAAGGAAAATCGCGGACGGGTCCATGTATTTCGAGATAAGCCGAGAAGCCTATTTGAAACAGGATGGCGCCTCTCGCAGGTAGGCTCGTCCCACTTTTCTCTCCGTCGCCTTTTGGATTCTGCCCAACAGGATCGCAAGAAGCCAGTAATACGTTGCCGCAATAATATAAGTTTCAAAGGTTCTATAGGTTACGGCAGCGGAAAGCTGAGCCTGCCCCATGATATCCTGAATGCCTATCGTCATGCCTAAAGAGGACATTTTTACGATATCGAGCGCGGTGTTCACCATCGGAGGGACGGCGGCCACGGCGGCCTGAGGCAGCATGATCCGCGTCATGGTCTTACGGAGAGACATTCCAAACGCAACAGCCGCTTCGTACTGTCCCCTGTCCACACTTTCGAGCGCTCCCCGCACGGACTCGGATACGTACGCAGCGCCATTCAGGGCCAGACACGTGATGAGCGCCCACATTTTAGGAAACGCCTTCATGAGGTCCATGACCATGGGCAAACCATAAAAAAACAAGAACAACTGAATGAGCAGAGGCGTCCCACGGAAAAAGGACACGTAGAGCATGGCCATCTGTTCCAATACGGGGATCTTCAAGAATTGCACGATGGCAAGAAATACCCCCAGAACCGTACAGATAGCGAAAGCGATCGAGGATACGTAGAGGGTGATACCAAGCCCCTTGAGCAACAAAGGGGTAATCTCCCTGAAGTACGGGATAAAAACGTCGATCAGGTAGGTCATCCTATCGCTCCATAGAATGCCATCGGAGCCAGGCCAAGGAACCTCAAGCACATCACCCTTCCCCCCATCCGCAGGTCGCGACAGCCATATGAAGAATAAAGTGCGTTGTTGCATGGATTGAGCCGACTCTCATCCTGCACCCGCCGGGTGCAGCGGAAAGCGTGTAAGACCGATCCTGTCCTGGCTCGTCCAGGCGAACCCTCAACGTATTTCTAAAGCCCCGATGAACTACCGGGAACGGAGATATCGCTGCCTATCCATTTCTCAGAGATCTTTTTCAAGGTTCCATCCGACTTTATTTCATCCAGAAATGCATTCAGACCGTCCAGCAACTTTCTATCGTCCTTGCGCACAACGAGATTGCCTGTAGACATGGAGAAGGGGGGCAAAACCTTACATTTCGCCCCGCTCTCCTTTATGGCGACAAAGGCCTGGATATTTTGGGCGAGCATGCCGTCTATACGCCCGAATTCAACATCCTTCAGCATGTTCTCAAGGGTGGCCGAGGTATAAAGCTCAAATTTAACCTCGCCGTTCGGATACATCGCCTCGATCTCCTGCTGCATGTTGTTCCCGGCTCCTACGCCGATGGTCTTTCCCGCAAGGTCCTTTTCGCTTTTAATCTCGGTGTTGTCGCTGCGCACGACGACAACCGCGCCATAATACGTCTCCGGCTGAGTGAAAGCGAAGTTCTTCTCCCGCTCCGGCGTAGGGGTCATCTGAGCGGAGACAATGTCGGCACGTCCGGACTGGAGAAGTCCCAACAATCCGCTGAAATCGGCCCTTTCATATAGAACCTTGATGCCCGAACGCTTTTCGAATTCTTTTAAGAGGTCGGCATCATAACCGACGACCTCCCCCTCCTTCGAATCATAGAGGAAAGGCACATACCCCGAGGAGATCGCAACAACGACCTTCTCCTTATCCAATCCATACCTGTTGTTTCGAGACAGCTCCAATTTGTTTGGGGACGACTCCTCCCCTGCGAGAGCACAACCGAGATCGGAGAACACCAATATGGCCGTCACGATCGTTGCGGCAACCACAAGGGCATTTGAATTCGCTTTCTTCATTTTATCCTCCTGCAGTCAAGATCTGAAGACATGAATGATCGGATGGAGAGCGTTCTCAGGGAACGGTCGAACTGGAAAGCCACGCGCACTCTCCCTCTCTTTTCCTATCGAGACTCAAAGGACGGCGGGCCATCCGGCGAAGGAAGCCCGCCGCGTCATCCGCGCTTTCAAACGTCGGGTTTACTTCCCCTGCTTTTCCCGATACTCCTTCGCGTATCTGCTGTCCATGACGTTCATGCCGAACCACTTCTCGCAGAGTTTGGCGTAGCTGCCGTCCTCGAACATCTGCGTCAGGATGCCGTCCGTCAGCTTCAGGAGCTCCCGGCCCCGGTCGGTGCGGGCGAAGGGATAGGCGTTGACCTCGACATAAATCGGGTTATCGATGTCCACGGACTTGAGCTTCAACTCGGGATTTTTCTTCAAGCGCCAAGGCAACACGAGATAGGCCGCTGGACAGGCGTCCACACGCCCTATGGAGACCTCATGCAGAACGCTGCCATAGGATTCATATCTCGATTTCTTTACCTTGTTCTCAGGGTCCAGGGCCGCTACGAACTCGTTCATGGCGCTGCCTTCGGACAAGGCGATGGACTTGCCCTCCATATCCTTCCAGGACTTTATCGATTCGTTGGATTCCGCCACTGTCAGACAATAGGGACTAAAGAAATAGGGTTGTGTGAAGTCATACTTCTGCTGACGAGCGGGGGTGATGCTCACCTGCTGCGCTACGGTGTCCACGCGCCCCAGGTCCAACTCGGCGAAACCTGCCAAGATGACGAAACGCATAAATTGAACCTCATAACCAATCTTCTCTCCAATCATCCGCCACAGCTCGATATCGAATCCGGACCATTCCTGCGTCGTCTCATCATACATGCTGAAAGGAGGGTAACTCCCGGATGTCGAGATGCGGATGACGCGCTCCCCCGCATCCTTTTCCGCGGCGAACACCGCCGCGGCGATACAGACGACAAGGCTCAGAACCAGGAGCAGTGCCGAAGAAAAAACTTTTCTCATTTTCATCTTCCTTTCCGTTCGCAATATCATGATCCTTGATTTGATCCTTGATTTTTTGGACGGACAGCGTCGGAGAGAAGAGCACAAAGGGAACCGGGGGGAAGGGGATATGGGGATCCTTAAAAAAGAGGAGGCCGCCCGTGCGGCCTCCGTTCCATTCCAAAAGGACTGTGCGCAGGACAAGCGCGTCAGTCCGCGAAGAGCGAGACCCGAGCGAGCGATTCCTCCGGCAAAGGAGTTCCACCACGGTATGCATCCCGTGCATCTCCAAAGGCTCCTCAGGTGCATCCGCAGTGCCGCATTCGGGTATCCTCCTTTCCGTTCCTCGAATCTGGAGTCGATATCCCTCCAGCAAGCCGTTTATACCCTACCCTCAGGACTCTGTCAAGGAAATACCACCACTGCAAAGAGGGCGGCATACAGGCTGTCAGGGGGCTGTAGATGAGGCAATAAGAAAGCACGCGACCCTGTGGCCGTCCACGACGCTTCGAAGCGGCGGGACCTCCGCCCGGCAGCGCTCCGAGGCCCAGGCGCAGCGCGTATGAAAGGCGCAGCAGCCCCGCGGATCGGGGCGGTCAAAGACCTCTTTTGCCTCTTGTTGCCCCGCCGTCCTTCGCTCTCCGCGCGGGCGCGCCCCGGGAAGGGCGGAGAGCAGGACCTGCGTGTAGGGATGGCGGGGTTCCCCGAACAGGGTGTCCGTCTCCGCCTCCTCAACGATACGCCCCATGTACATCACGCCAATCCGATGCGAAACGTACCGCACCACGCGGAGGTCATGGGAGATGAAAAGGAAGCTCAGGGACAGGTCCTCCTGAAACTTCTTCAGAAGCATCAGAATCTGGGCCTGAATCGATACGTCGAGGGCGGAGACCGACTCGTCGCAGACGACGAGCCGGGGCCTGAGGATCAGCGCCCGAGCGAGCCCGACGCGCTGGCGCTGCCCACCCGAGAACTCGTGCGGGTATTTGAGGGCGTCTCCCTCCGACAACCCGACCCGCTTCAGCATGTCCAGGACGATTTTTTTCCGCTCGGCGCCGCTCAGGTCCGTATTGACGACCAGAGGCTCTTCAAGGGCCCCGCCGATCCGCTGCCTGGGGTTCAGGGACGAATAGGGATCCTGAAAGACCATCTGCAGCCCCCTGCCGACCCCATCCAGCCGCGAGAGATCGCACGATGGGGAGGCGCGAAACAAAACCTCGCCGGAATCCGGGCTGAGGAGGCCGACCGCTATGCGTCCCGTCGTGCTCTTCCCGGAACCGGACTCCCCGACGAGCCCGTACGTCTCACGCCCGGCGACCTGGAGGGAAAGGTCATCCACGGCCAACACGCTGCGGCGCCTGCGGGACGGGAACAAAAATGCCGATCCGCCGGAGGGCACGAACTCCTTGCGGATACGGTGAAGCCGCAAAATCGGTGCCGCCGCGCTGGGATTCATATCTCCTTCGCCTCCCTCGTTTTCATGCATCCTCTTTTCATGCATCCTCTTCATGTGTCATTCGCTCACGCCGCCGGGATTCCAGCAGCGCACGCGGTGCTGCGCTCCGCAGTCCTCCAGCTCCGGGAGCTCCCCCAGACAACGCTCCAAACGCCTGTCGCAGCGCTCGGCGAAAGCACATCCGGCGGGGAGCCTCGACAGGGGCGGAACCGTGCCCGGGATGGCGCGCAGGGGACGCCGCCCCTCCAGGGGAGGGATCGAAGCGAGAAGCCCCCGGGTATAGGGATGCAGGGGACGGGCAAAGAGCTCGTCCGCCTCCGCCTCCTCCACGACGCGCCCCAGGTACATGACCGCCACCCGGTCGCACAGCTCGCTGACCACTCCCAGATCGTGGGTGATGAAGAGCAGGGCCATGCCGGTCCTTTCCCTGAGCTCGCGGATCAGGTCCAGGATCTGCGCCTGAACGGTCACGTCGAGGGCGGTCGTCGGCTCGTCGGCGATCAGAAGTTTCGGACGGCACGAGAGGGCCATGGCGATCATGACGCGCTGCTGCATCCCCCCCGACAGTTCGTGCGGATAACTTTTCATCCGTTCCCCCGGGGAGGGAATGCCGGTCAGGGCCAGCAGCTCCTCCGCCCGGAGGGCGGCCTCACGGCCCGAGACCCTGTCGTGCCTCCGTATCGTCTCGACGATCTGGCTCCCGACCGTGAATACCGGGTCCAAGGCGCTAAGCGGGTCCTGGAAGATCATGGCGATCCTTCCGCCCCGGATCTCCGGCATGCGCCTCGAGGGCACGGAGAGCAGGTCCCGCCCCTCGAAGCGAATGGCCCCCTCGTAGGAGACCTGGAGTTTTTCGTCGTAAAGGCGCAGGATGGATTGGGCCGCCACGCTTTTTCCGCATCCCGACTCGCCGACCAGCCCCAGGATCTCCCCCTCGCGCACGGAGAGGGTGAGCTCGTTCAGGGCCGTCAGTTCCCCCGCCTCCGTAGCGAAGCGGGTCCGCAGACCGTCGACGTGAAGCAGCTCCCGAGGCCCATCGTGGGGCGCATCGCCGCGCGAAAGCGAAGCTTTCGGGGACTGCCGCGCTCTCTTTCGTCCCATCGGCGTCCTTCGATGGGGGTCCAGCCAGTCCCGCAATCCATCGCCGATCAGGTTCAGGCTGAGGACCGCGAGGACGATCGTCAGGCCTGGGAAGACCGTAACCCACCAGGCCTTGAAGACCAGCAGCTTGCCCGACTGGATGATGTTGCCCCAACTGGGAGCCGGCGCGGGGATCCCCGCCCCGAGGAAGCTGAGCCCCGCCTCGGAGATGATCGCGTCCGCAAAGATGTAGCTGGCCTGGACGACGAGGGGCGACAGGACGTTGGGGGCGACGTGAAGCCAGAGGATGCGGCCGGGACCGGCGCCCTGGAGGCGTATGGCGTCGATGAAGTTCTGTTCGCGGACCTTCAGGACCGAGGAGCGGACGATACGCGCGACGCCGGGGGCATAGACCAGCGTCAAGGCGATGACGACATTTCTCGCCGACGGTCCGAACGTGGCCATGAGGGCTATCGCGAGCAGGATCCCGGGAACGGCCATGAGCCCGTCGCAAAAGCGCATCAGGAGGGCGTCGAGAAATCTGTAGTAGCCGGCGTAGAGCCCCAGGACAAGGCCGAGGGCGACGGACAGGAGGGTTACGGCGCCCCCCACCCCCATCGAGACCCGGCCTCCGTAGACGATGCGGGAAAACAGGTCGCGTCCGTATTCGTCCGTCCCCATCCAGTGTGCGGAGCTGGGAGGGCGCAGGCGCTCCACGACCTTCATCTGCAAAGGGTCGTGCCTCACGAGCAGGGGCGCGGCGAGGGCCGAGAAGGCCAGCAGAAACAGGAGGAACGCACCCAAAGCGATGGCCTTGTTGGCCCACAGGCGGGCCAGGAGAAAGGGTACCGCGGCAAGAGGCCGGCGCCCCCCGCCATTGTCCGCAATGCCCCGCGCGCTCATGGCTTGTCCAATCTGACGCGCGGATCCGCGACTCCGTAGAGGAGATCGACCAGGAGGTTGACGAGAACACAGATGACCGTCACGACGAGCACGATGCCCTGGATCATCGCAAAGTCCCGCCTCGCTATGGAGTTGATGAGCAGCTGTCCCAGGCCGGGTATGTTGAAGACCGTCTCGACGACGATGGCCCCCGAGAGGAGCGACGCCATGGACTGTCCGACCGCCGTGAGGATGGGGAACAGCGCGTTGCGCAGGGCGTGGACGCCCACCACGTTTCCTCCTCTCATTCCCTTCGCGACCAGGGTCCTGATGAAGTTCCGGTCGAGGACCTCGGCCATGGCGGCCCGGGTCATCCTCGCTATCAGTGCGGCCTGCGTGCTCCCCAGCGCCAGGGCCGGCAGGACGAGGTAACGCAGGTGCGGGAGCAACCCCTCCTCGAGAGGGGCATAGCCCCCGATCGGGAACAGGGCGAGGAGCACGCCCAGCAGAAGGATGAGAAGCAGCCCCAGAATGAAGCTGGGTACCGCGAGGGCGAGGAGGGACAGCAGCATCACGATGCGGTCGGCGGGACGCCCTCGCCGGCAGGCAGCATAGATGCCGGCGGGCAGGGCCAGGACCAGAGCGATGAGCTCGGCGAAGAGGGCAAGGGACAGCGTAGGCCTGAAGTGGCCGGCGATGGCCTGCCCCACGCTCTCCTCCATGAAATAGGACCGGCCGAGGTCCCCGTGCAGCACGCCGACAACCCAACGGGCATACTGCTCGTAGAGGGGAAGGTTCAAGCCAAGTTCCTCCTTCAGATGTTCCAGGTCCGCCGCCGTGGCCTCCATGCCCAATATGGCGGAGGCCGGGTCTCCGGGCGCCAGGTGCATGAGCGAGAAGACGAGGATGGAGACGACGAACAGCACCGGAATCAACGACAACAATCTTTTAACGACATAGCGCATCGCGCCCTCTCCACCCCCTTGTCCCCCACGCCCGATAGAAATGGGAGCAGCTTATTTCCGGACCCTCGTGTTCCAGAGGATCGGAGCCTGCCAGAAGACGAACCCCTCGACCTTGTCGGACACGGCCGCGACCTCCTTGTACTGCCCCAGGGCGATGGAGGAGAGATAATCGTAGAGGAACCCCTGGAGCTCGTCCCAGGCCTTTTTCGCATCGTCGTGGTTCCCGGCGGCCCGAATTTTTTCGACGCCCTCCTTCAGCCTGGGGTCGTTCGCTCCGGCCCACTCGGGATTCAGCACCAGAAGCTGCTGCGGGGTAAGCTGGTAGGCGTTACTGGTGATGAAGAGGTCCCAGTTCTTGAAGTCCTTCTTTTTTTCCATGAAGGTGGGGAAGTCGTAAGCGTCGACCTTCGCATCGATCCCCACCTGGCGAAGCTGCTCCTGCACCACCAGCGTGGCCTTGTACATCTCGTCGTAGTCCGGCGTGGTCAGAAGATGGACCTCCCCGCCTCCGTAACCGGCCTCCTTCAGAAGAGCCCTGGCCTCATCGGGGGAGTTTCGGTTGTACCGCTCCTTCCCCGCCTCGCTCGCCCAGATACCCTCCGGATTCATGTAGCCGGGGTCCAGGGCGTACAGGTCCTTGTCGGCAAAGCTGGCCAGCATGATGTCGTCCATGTTGAGCGCGGCATTGACGGCCTTTCGCATCTTCGGATCGGCGAGGACGCCCTCGCGGACGTTGAAGAACAGGGTTAGTGTCCCGCCCAGGTCCGTGTGAACGACGACGTTGCGGGCGCCCTTCAGCTCCTTGTAGTTCTCCGCGGGAACCTCGTCCGCAACGTCGTACTCGCCGGACAACAGGCCGGCCAGGCGAGTTGCGGCATCCGGGACGAAGTAATAGCGAACCTCCTCGACCAGGGCCTCCCTGCGCCCCGCAAAACCGCTCGGCTCGGCATCCAACGCCCGGTAGTTCGGGTTTCGCGTCAGGCGGATGTACTGGTCCGGCTTCCACTCCCCAAAGACGAAGGGACCCGTTCCGACGTACTCGGTGACACCCTTCTCCGTCGCCCTTTCGATGACGTCCTTAGGACGGATTGCCGGGAAATTCGCCTGGGCGGACATGAGGCTCAGGACGTCCCCGCTCGGGTTCTGCAGGGTAAGGATCACCGTATACCTGTCCTTCGCCTCGAACTTCGAGCCGCCCAGGAGGTTTCTGGCCCTCGCGGACTTCTCCAGCCAATAGTTCATGGAGGCCGCAACATCGTCGGCGTCCATCTCCTCGCCGTTGTGGAACAGGACACCCTCCCTCAGACGGAAGGTGTAGGTCCTCCGGTCGTCCGAGATCTCGCAGGACTTCGCGAGCATGGGGGTCGGATTGAAGTTCCCGTCCTGGGTATAGAGGGTCTCGAAGAAGTTCTGTGCGACATCGAGCGCCGCCTGCGAGACCGTCAGAGGAGGGTCGAGGGTCGGAGGCTGGGCCGTCAGGGCCACCTTCAGTCTTGTCTCGTACTCCGCGGCCCACGCGGCCGATGGGACGGCCGCCAACGCCGCGACGAGCGCCATAAACACCGCCGTTCTGAGTCGATTCATGTTTCGTTCCCCTTTCTTTTTTCGATGTTTCGTCCTTCCCTTGCCGGGCTCTCCTTACGGTCCGAAAACCGGAGCGCCCGGACGGAGTCCTTTCTAAATGACAGCGGCCTCTGAGGGCCTGAGCCGGTTTTCGTAACGTCTCTGGAACTGCTCCAACACCAGGACGATGAGCCAGTACATGATGACCATGGACATATAGGCCTCGAAATACCGGAAGGTGATGCCGGCCTGTATTTTGGCGACGGCGGTGATGTCGAGGATGCCGATGGTGAAGGCAAGCGAGGAGCCCTTTATGGCGTCGATCAGGATGTTGACGATACCCGGCACCGCCACGGGGATCGCCTGAGGGATGACGATCAGGCGCAGGGTCTGCATTCGGCTCAGGTTTATGGACTTTGCCGCCTCTATCTGCCCGCGGTCCACGGCCAGGAACGCCCCGCGGATGATCTCGCTGAGGTAGGCGCCGGAGTTGAGCACCATCGTCAGCGCGAATCCCTCGATCTTGTCCATGGCCGACAGGCACGCGAACATCCTCGGCAGGCCGAAGTAAATCATGAAGAGCTGCCCGATGAAGGGCGTGCCGCGAAAGAAAGAAACGTAAACCTTGCAGAGTGGCTTCAGGATCGGGATTTTACAGACGATCGGAAGCGTAACCAGCAAGCCCAGGAAAAGGGCCGCGACAAACGGAAGGACGGTGATCGAAAGCGTCCTCGGCAAAGCCGGCAGCATCTTCAGAAACACCTGGCCGACGAAGTTCAGGTCCATGAAAAGGCCCCCGCAGCCATCCCTAATGCTTCACGGTGAAGTCGAAGTCGAACCACTTCTCGGAGATCGCCCTGAGCGTCCCGTCCTTTTTCATGGCCTCGAGCGTCCTGTTGGTCATCTCCCTCAGAGCGTCGCCCTCGGGCGTCTTGGCGAAGGGGTATGCGCTCTCGAAGTAAATTCCGCTGCCTATAAGGACCTTGATCTTGTCCGCCCCAAAACGCCGTATGGCCTCGATGGCTATCGTCTGAGACTGGACGCAGGCGTCGATTTTTCCCATCACGACGTCCTGCATCGCGGTATCGTCAAAGTAAACCCTCTTCACTTTGATATGGTACTCCTTCTC
>NZ_CALIAA010000101.1 GCF_938040765.1 uncultured Fretibacterium sp. | reverse complement strand
AGCCCATGTCTCCGTTCGGTCCCGTAGCCTTGTTCTTCTTAACCTTATCAAGCACGGAAGCGGTCAGGGTCTTAGGCTCAATCGAAACGACGCCCCCCGTTACCTTAATTTCATACTTCGTTTTGATCTCATCCGGCCTCTCCATATACCTAGCCATTCCATCAATCGAGACCACCTGAAGGATCTCAGCATCAGTCTTACCCTCAACTCCACCCACTTCTGCAATCGACATAATAACTGCCGCCTTCAGAGCGCGCATCTCGGAAATAGCCGTGGAGGCCGTCGCCGCATCCGTTGCGCTGCCGCTGGACATCAGCATGGCCGCCGCCAGGATACCGATGATGATGATGACGATCAACAGCTCAACGAGGGTGAAACCTTTGCGCATTTTCATAATGAATTCCTCCTCTGATTTTTGTCCCACGTTTTGTGGAACTTTGTGGTGATCATTATAGAGATTTTTAGCTCATTGACAATAGGTCTCAAGACCTATTTATAATTTTCATTCTCCCTAGTCCAAACTGGACATTATCGACGTGATGGGGCCGAAGATGGCCATAGCGATCAGCGCCACGATGCCGCCCACGAAGACGATCATCACCGGCTCCATCAGGGAGGTCATGGCCTTGATCTGCTCGTCTAGCTCCTGGTCGTACCAGGCGGCCACGCGCTCCAGCATATCGTCCAGATGGCCCGTCTCCTCGCCGATTCGCATCATCTGGCAGACCAGAGGGGGGAACACCTTGGCGTGCCGGGCCGCATCGCCCAGCGGCAGGCCGGACTTGGCCGAGGCCTGGAGGTCGGCGAACCCAACGCGGATCACGTCGTTGCCCGAAACCTCCTCCGCCATCTCGAGGCTCCTCAGGATGGGCACCCCCGCCGAGACCAGCGAGGCCAGGGTCTGGGTGGAACGGGCCATACAGGACTTGAAGACCAGGCTCTTGATCACCGGAGTCCTCAGCTTCAACCTGTCCATGAAGGGCTTCGTCGTGGGGCTCCTCAAGAGCCACACGAGGACCGCTATGACGGCGAACGCCACGCCCACGATCAATTTCCAGTTATGCTGGCAATACTCCCCAAACTGGAACATCATCTGCGTCAGGGCCGGCAGCTCGATCTTCATCCCCTCGAAAACCTGCTTGAACTTCGGCAGGATGAACGCGATAAAGAGCACCACCACAGAGATCGCGAAGAGAATGACGAAGGACGGGTAGAACATGGCGGACTTGATCTTGCCGATCAGGGCCGCCTGCTTCTCGAGCAGGGTCGCCACGCGCTCCAGCGATTCGTCCAGCAGACCGCCCTCCTCGCCCGCCTGGACCAGCGAGGTCATCATGACGTTGAAGACCTTGTGCTGCTTCATGGCCTGGCTGAGGGGGACGCCGCGGTCGATGTTGGCCTTCACGTCCAGCAGCACATCCTTGAAGACCAGGTTCCTCTCCTGCTCCGCTATGATGTCGAGCGCCGCCGTCAGGCTCAGGCCTGCTTTGATCATCGTTGCGAGCTGCCGGAAGAAGACCATCTTGGTCTTGCCCGACACCGTGCCGATGCGCCGGAGCTTGTCGAGCAGGGACATCGACTCCCCGGAAGCGGTCCTGACCGCCGCCCCTCCGCCCGAGTTCATCGAGAGCACCACGACGCCCCTCTGCCTCAGGGTCTCCAGGGCCATTCCCTGGTTCTCCGCCTCCACCTGCCCCTCGACGACGCTGCCGCCCGCATCGCGGCCTCTGTATCTGAAGTTCATGGCAACCTCACCCCCAAATCAGTCGTGTCAGACACCTTTCGACAGGATCCGCTGCAGATCCTGAGGGTCGTAGGCATAGGTCATCGCGGCATCCAGGGACAGGGACCCGTTCCTGACGAACTCGGAGAGCCTCTGCTCCATCGTGTGCATCCCGATGTTGGCCGCCGTCTGGATCAGGGTCCGGATCTGGCTGCCCTTTCCCTCCCGGATGCAGTTGCGCACCGCGGGGTTGGCGATCAGCAGCTCGGTCGCGCAGAGCCGTCCGCCGGTCTCCCCCTTGGGGATGAGCTGCTGCGAACAGATGCCCAGCAGGACCGACCCCAGCTGCACCCGAATCTGCGTCTGCTGATGGGACGGGAAGACGTCGATAAGCCGGTCGACGGACTGCGCCGCGTCCTGGGTGTGCAGCGTCCCCAGGACCAGGTGTCCCGTCTCCGCCGCTGTGATCGCCGCCGCAATGGTCTCCAGATCCCGGAGCTCTCCGATCAGGATCACGTCCGGGTCCTGGCGCAGGGCACGGCGCAGCCCCTCGGCGAAGCTGGCGGTATCCGTCCCGACCTCCCTCTGATGGATCAGGCACCGCTCCGAATGGTGCACGTACTCGATCGGGTCCTCGATCGTGATGACGTGCTCGAAACGGGTCATGTTGATCTCCTTGATAAGCGCGGCCAGGGTGGTGCTCTTGCCGTGCCCCGTGGGCCCCGTCACCAGGAAGAGCCCCCGCCGCTTGCGGACGATCTCCTTCAGCACCAGGGGGAGGTTGAGCTCATCCACCGAGCGGATATAGGTGGGGATCAGGCGGAAGGCCGCCGCCATGCCGTGGGCCTCGAAAAAGCAGTTTCCGCGGAACCGTGCCTCGATCCCATCCGGCCCCGTATGGGTAAAGCTGAAGTCCAGCTCATTCTCCTCCTTGAAGACCTCCAGCCGCCCCGGGTTCAGCACCTCCAGCAGGGCACGTTCGATGTCCAGGCCCGTCGGGATCCCGCCCCCCTCGACATATCTCAGGCTTCCGTCGATTCGGATCACGGGAGGGACCCCCACGCTGATGTGCAGGTCGCTGGCGTTCTTCAAGACGACGTCGTTCAGCAAGGCTTTCAGACTGATAGGCAAGGTAAAGGCCTCCTCAATGAAACAGTTTGGCTCGAAGCGGGCGGCAGCCCTTCGAAGGCCCGCCCAAACCGCATCCGCAGAAATCCGTACCCGGGAAACCCCGGACCGCCCATGGCCCCGGTTCCCGACGACAAAACGGTCACGACGGCTAAAGCGTGGTGGCAAAGACCTCCTCGAGCGAGGTATGTCCCGCCAGGGCGTTGTTGATCCCGGACTGGCGCAGGGTCTTCATCCCCCGCTTGATGGCCTCGGCGCGAAGCTGGATGTTGCTGACCCCCTCCAGGATCATGCGCCGCAGCTCGTCGTCCACCATCATGATCTCGTAGATGCCGCGGCGCCCCTTGTAGCCGTTGCGGCACTCGTTGCAGCCGCGGGGCCGGAACGCATGGGTCCCCACCGGGACGTTCAGCGTCTCGCACATGTTCTCGTTCAGCTCGTACTCCTCACGGCAGATGGGACACAGGCGCCGCACCAGGCGCTGGGCGATGACCCCGGACAACGACGCCGAGACCAGGAAGGGGGGAACCCCCATGTCGACCATACGGGTGGCGGCGCTCGGCGCGTCGTTCGTGTGCAGGGTCGAGAGCACGAAGTGCCCGGTGAGGGCCGCGCGGATGGCGATCTGCGCCGTCTTCTGGTCGCGGATCTCTCCCACCATGACCTTGTCCGGGTCCTGGCGCAGAATGGAGCGCAGGGCGGACTCGAACGTCAGGCCCGCCTTCTCGTTGACGTGGACCTGGTTGATCCCCGCGACGGAGAACTCCACGGGGTCCTCGACCGTGATGATGTTGACGTCCGGCTGGTTGATCTTCTGGAGCATCGAGTAGAGCGTCGTCGACTTGCCGCTGCCCGTCGGGCCCGTCACCAGCATGATGCCCCAGGGCATGCCGCAGAACATGTCGATCTTCTCCATGTCGTCCGCCTCCAGGCCCAGGCGGTCCAGCCCCACGGCGGAGCTCTCCTGGTCCAGGATACGAAGGACGACCTTCTCCCCGTTCATAGTGGGCAGAACGCTGACGCGGAGGTCGATGCGCCGGCCGTCCACGCGGATCAGGATGCGGCCGTCCTGGGGCTTGCGCTTCTCCGCGATGTCCATGCCGCTCATGATCTTGAGGCGGGCGGACACGGAGGGATGCAGGGCCACGGGGTAGTCGAACGCGTTGTAGAGCTGACCGTCCACGCGAAAGCGCACGCGCGCCGTCTTCTCGTAGACCTCGACGTGAATGTCCGAAGCCCCCTCGCGCACGGCCTGCTGCAGGAGGTTGCTGACCAGCTGGATGACCGGAGCCTCGTCCACAGCGTTGTCGAAGTCGAGTTCGAGGTTCTGCCCCGACTCCGTGTCCACATCCTCGATGGCCTCCGCGAGGTTGTTCTGGAGGTTGTAGAGGCGGTCCAGGTTCTGATTGATGTCGGACGCGGTTGCGATCCCGATCTTCAGGTTCCGGCCCGTAAGCATCCGCACCTCGTCCTGGGCCAGAAGGTCCAGGGGATTGGACATCGCCACGAGCAGGAGATCGTCCTCCATGATCGAAAGCGGTATCAGGCTGAGGCGCTCCGCGACCGCACGGGGCACCAGCCGGATGGCCTCGGGCATGGGGCGGTAGCGCGTCAGGGTGAACAGGGGCAGCTTCAGCTGGGTGGAGAGCGCCTCGGCCAGGCGCGTCTCCGTGATGAACTTCTCGGAGACGAGCACCTCCCCCAGCTTCCTCTTGTCATCCCTGCCCCCCTGCTGTATCTGCAGCGCCCGGACCAGCTGAGACTCATCGATGACCCCCGCCTGGACCAGGATATCGCCCAATTTGGGCTGGTGGAAGTGCAGCGCGGCGAAGCTGGGTATCAGGGCGCGGTCGTCCGGCGCGGCGGAAGCGGCCCGCGTGTCCCCACCCCCGACAGGCCGACCGTCCTGAGAATCCGTGACGACGGCCGCCGACGGCCCGACAGCCTCGGGCTCGGGACGAGGCGCCTCCATCTCGGAAACGACCTCGGGGACGACGGCGGGGCTCTCATTCAGAGGCTCCGGGACCGAATTCAAGGGCTCCGGGGCCGACACGGCGTCCTGAGGCGTCGGCTCGGCGACGCCCCCCTGCTCCTGGCCGCCGAAGTCCTCCGGGGGTACCGCATGAGACAGGTCTTCCGGCTCCGTCTCGTATACGACGGGGCGGCGCCTCTGACGGACGGGAGCCGACGCGGGCGCGGCGGCAAGCGGCGCGCCGTCATCGGTATCCTCGTATACGACGGGACGACGACGATGACGGACAGGGGCCGATGCGGGCGTACCGGCAGACGGCGCGCCGCCGCCATCGGTCCCCTCATAGACGACGGGACGACGCCTCTGGCGGACGGGGGCTGCACTCGGCTCGGCATAAGACGCCCCTTCGTCTCCCGGCTCATAGACGACGGGACGACGACGACGGACACGGGGTTCCTCGGACACCGTGTCGGATTCCTCGGCGAGGTTGCCCCGGGAGGACAGCTCCGGCCGCCGCCCCTCCTTGGGCAGGACCTCTCCGGCCGTGCCCTGCTCCATCGAAAGCGCTCCGCGGATCCCCTCGGCGTGACTCAGGATATCGCTCAACCGCGTACGGGCAACACTCGGCACGGGACCGGATGCGGGGACACCCTGCCCGGGCTCCGCCTCCGCGCGCCGTCGGGGCGCCCCCCCATCCGGCATCGCCGCGTCCGCCCCCGAGGGGAAGGGCGCCGTCGAAAGCGCTCCTCGGATCCCCTCGGCATGGCTCAAGACATCGCTCAGCCTTGGCCGCGCAGGGTTCTGCACCATCAGAAGAGCCTTGTGAATCGCCCCGGCCGGGGCCAGCGCAAAGCGAAGCTCCATCGGGGCCGCCTTGCGCAGCTCCTCCTGGGTGGCCACATCCAGAGGGTCCGAGATCGCCACGAGCAGGACCGATCCGCGATCCTGCAGCTCCAGGGGAAAGGCGTTCAAGCGCTGCATCAGGTCCACGGGCAGGACGTTGTGGGTCACCACATTGGTTATGTAATCCCCCACGTTGACGACGGGCAACATGAACTGGAGCCCCAAGGCCTCCGTGACCTGCTCCTCCGTCAGGATCCCCAGGCCCACCAGAATAGCGCCCAGACGCCTGTCCGGATCCGAAGCCTTGACGTCCAACCCCCGCTCCAGATCCTCGGGTGTGATCATGCGGGCCTCAAGCAAGATATCTCCAAATCTTTTTCTAGTCATCGTATTGAGAACCTCCGCCTCCTGACTCAATCGCGACACGAAACCCGCTGCCGGAGCACCCAGCGGTTTTTTTCAGCGCATACAAAAACGTGGGAAAACGACAAAAAGAAAGGCGGAAGAACGCTCAAGGCACTACGTGCGTTCCCGCTCTGTCCTCAACGGCCCTGCCCAGGGACTGAGGATCCGTGATGAGGGCACGTCGCCCCTCCCTGCCCGGGCACTCCAGAAACTGAATGACGGCCTGAATCTTGGGGAGCATGCTGCCCGGCGCGAAATGCCCCTCGTCCGCATAACGTTTCAGCTCCTCAGCCGTTACCCGACTCAGAGCCCTCTGGTCCGGCCTGCCGAAATTGATGCAGACCTGAGGGACCCCCGTGGAGATGACCAGCAGGTCGGCCTTCAGACGCGAGGCCAGGAGGCTCGATGCGAAGTCCTTGTCGATGACGGCATCCCGTCCCTCAAGCGTCCCGTCGGGACGCCGGACCACGGGTATGCCGCCGCCGCCGACGGCAACGAGGCAATACCCCTGACCCAGCAGACTCTCGATGGCCGGGGCCTCGATGATCTCCTTCGGCATCGGAGAGGCTACCACCCGGCGGTAGCCGCGTCCGGCATCGCTGACCAGGGTCCAGTCGGGATGCTCGCGGCGTACCCGATCCACCCGATCCTCCCCGAAAAAGGAGCCGATCGGTTTCGAGGGTTTTCCGAACGCGGGGTCCTCCGCATCCACCAGGACCTGAGTCACGACCGTCACGGCGGACTTGTTCAGCCCCCTCCGCCGGAACTCGTTGCCCATGGCCTGCTGGATCTGATATCCTATGGCCCCCTGCGAGTCCGCGCCGCAGTTCACCAGCGGGACCGGATGCATCCCCTCCGCCTGCTCGGCGATCTCCGAACGGCGCAGGATGAAGCCAACCTGAGGGCCGTTGCCGTGGGTGACGACCACGTCGTAGCCGCTCTCGATCATATCCGTGATATGGACCGCCGTCTCACATATGGCCGCGTACTGATCCGCTACGGTCTTATGAGCCTCATCCCTGATCAGCGAGTTTCCTCCGACCGCGACCACCGCCAGCTTGCCCATAGAAGTTCCCTGCCCCTTTCGTCGTCCCATTTCATAAGATCCAGGCGCCCCACAGAACGCCAACATCGAGCTCCAACGCTCCCGTCCCGGCGAAGCGACGCCATATTCGCTATCTCGCCCGCCGGTGGGGTCTATCCCTCGGGCCCCATTGTCGTTATCGGTATCGGCCCAAAAATCTTTTGTTGATTGTACCATTTCAAAGGGATACAATCCACAAGGACCCCCCGCCGTCCTGCGCCATGCAGCCCATGATATCGAGGCCGGGGAGCGGAACGGAGCGGCGTCCGCACTTTCATGTCTAAATTATACTGCAGGGAGCGATGGAGATGTCCGAACTTTATGGCCTGATCCTCACGGGAGGAAGCGGGACGCGGCTATGGCCGAGGTCCCGGGAGGACCTGCCCAAACAGTTTTTGGCCCTGTCCGGCACACGGACGCTGTTTCAAGAGACGATCGTGCGGATGCTGCGCATCCTGCCCGTGGAACACCTGCGGGCGGTGACCGGAGCCCAGTGGGGCTCCCTGGTGGCCCATCAGGCCCGGGAGGTCGCGGGGCCGTTCGAGGACCTCATCGTGACGGAGCCGACGATGCGCAGCACGGCGCCGGCCATCTTGCTGGGCTGCGAGTCGCTCCGGGAGTCCGGCGCGGGGGACGGGGACATCGTGATCGTCACCCCCAGCGACCACATCGTCCGCGATCCGGACGCCTTCGCTGCAGCCCTGGAGCGCGCGGCGGAGGCCGCGGCGGCGGGATACCTGGCGACATTGGGCATCGTCCCCGACCGGCCCGACACCGGTTTCGGCTACATCCGCAAAGGCGCGGAGCGGGGAGCCTGGTTCGAGGCCGAGGCGTTCGTGGAGAAGCCCAACCTGGAGACCGCGCGGGAGTACCTGCGAAGCGGCGACTATCTCTGGAACGGCGGCGTGTTCGTCTTCACCCTCGGCTCTCTCCAGCGGGAGCTCGAGCGGACGGCCCCGGACCTGGCCGCCCTTGCGGGGCGGGGAACGGAGGCCCTGGCCGGGGACTTCGAGGGCATCGAGCCCGTCTCCTTCGACTGCGCCGTCATGGAGCGGGCCCGGAGGGTGGCGGTGGTTCCGATGGACGCGGGCTGGTCCGACGTCGGATCCTGGGACGCGCTGCACGAGGTGTCCGACCGCGACGAGCGGGGCAACGCGACGGTCGGGGACGTGACGCTCCGGAATGCCTCCGACTGTTTCGTGGACTCCCGGAACCGGCTGACGGTGCTGAGCGACGTCGAGGGCCTCATCGTCGTCGATTCGCCCGACGCGCTCTTCGTCACGCGGCGCGGAGCCTCTCAGGGCGTGCGCGACGTCGTCCGGGGACTGAAGGCCGAGGGGCGGCGGGAGGTCAGCCAGATCTCCGAGTGTACGAGGCCCTGGGGGGCCTACCGGGTCCTCTGCGAGGCGGAGCGCTTCAAGGTCCGGCACCTGGTGATGACGCCGGGCAAGGCGGCATCGTTCCCGCCCCGCTGCCACAGCGCCGAGCACTGGATCGTCGTGAAGGGGGCGGCGCGCGTGCGCCTTGGAGACGAGGAGCGCTTCGTCCCCGAGGGGGACGGGATCTTCATCCCCAAGAACGTCCCCTGCCGGCTGGAGAACTGCGGGCGGATCGCCCTCGAGGTCGCGTCGGTCCTGGAAGGCAAATATTGGGGCGAGGGCGAGGACACCGCAGGCACGGAGCGGACCGAGAGCCCCGACGGTTCCACGGGTAGGAATATGAGTAATCCTGACGTTTGTACCGCCCTCCATCGATGCTAGAATGCCAGTTGGTCGTGCCTGAGGGGAAAAGGGCAAAGCTTTGGATTTCAAGCCTATTAGGAGGGATTCATGTTGTTTTTGAGAAACTTTCTGGTTTTGAGCGTAACGGCGATTGTGTTTGTGCTTGCCGCGGGTGGAGCCGCGAACGCGGCGGTCGATTCCGTCGGCGTCATCGATATGTACGAAGTCACCAACAACCACCCGAAGATGAACGACGCCAAGGCTCAGCTGGCGACGATATCCCGCCAGAAGGAGACCGAGGCGAAGGCCGCCGCCGACAAGGAGTCCGACCCCGCCAAGAAGGCTCAGATCGTCCAGGCAAAACGGATGGAGCTGGCCAAGGAAGAGCAGAAGATCATGGACCCCATCTTCAGGGACTGCCAGCAGGCCGTCCGTGAGGTGGCCGTGAACAAGAAGCTGACCCTCGTCCTCAACAAGTCCGTCGTCCTGATCGGCGGTTCGGACATCACGCAGGACGTCATTCAGCAGCTGGCCAAAGGCAACGCCGCGCCCAAGAAGAAATAGACGGCCCCACAGCATTTACCGATGGAAAGGCTGCGCCCCGCGCGCAGCCTTTCTTCATGTTCCCGGGATTTCCAAGGGCCCGGGGTTTCCCGCTCCTGAAGGGAGCCCGAGGTTTGGCATGAAACTGTTCATCACGGATATAGACGACACGTTGTCGATCGGAGAGGCCGTCGCGGACGAGGTTCGGGAGGCCTGTTCCCGTCTCCGCAGCGCAGGCTGGGAGATCATGGTCGCCACGGGGCGAACCTACAGCACGGCCCGCGGACACATGGAGGCGATCGGGGTGACCCGTCCCTCGATCCTCTATAACGGAGGCCGCATCGTGGACCCCGTCGGGCGCCCCCTCTACAGCCGCCTGATGGAGGAGAACCTGGCCAACCGCATCCTGGAGTACGTCTGGACGCTGCCCCTCGAGCTCCAGGTGTCCGGCGACGAACGCATCTCCTGCCGGGAGACGGACACGCAGACCCGGAGCTTCTTCGCAAACCTCGGCCCCATCCGCCTCGTAACGGAGCCGGTGGTGACGGAGCCCGTCTTCCGCATCTGCCTGTGGATGGAATCCCGGCTCATGCCCGAGGTGGAGAAGGACCTTCGGGAGCGCTTCGGACGCGAGGCCGAGATCTGCCCCGGAGGCCCGCAGTTCATGGACATCCAGCCCCTGGGCGTCTCCAAGGGAAGCGCGCTGGACCGCCTCCTCGCGGAGCTGCCCACCCGGCCCGAGGTGATCGTGGCGGCCGGGGACCACTGCAACGACAGGGAGCTTCTGCGCCGCGCAGACGTCGCGGCCTCGCCTTCCAACGCACACGAGGCGCTGCTTCGGGAGGCCGACCTCATCATCCCCCCCGTCTCGGAGCACGGCATCCGCGCCCTGATCGACCACATCCTCTCCCCCGCCTTCGCCACAGCCCCTTTCGCGGCTCCGGGCCGCCGATTGTAGTCGTATAATTAACTAAGGACGCAGGATTACGGATGCAGGGAGGCGGCGTTCCGATGCGGGGTCCAATGAAGTTCTTCTCGATATTTGCAGCATTTTTTCTTCTTTTCTCGGCCGGATGGGGCGCGGAGGGAACCGCCTGGGCGCAGCAGGACAAGGACTGGACGTGGAAAGTCCTTGTGGTCGCCCCGGAGGGCGGCTGGGAGGACAACGTGGGGAGATCCATACGCGCGGCCCTCTCCTGGCACGAGGCGGAGATCGACGAGAGCGGCAAGGGGGTCCGAGGGCACGACCTCCGGTTCGTCTATCTTCCCCCGATGGACGAGGGCAGTACGGCCACGGCTCCGCTGCCGGTCGACAAATATACGGTCGCCTTGCTAAGTTTTGCCACCCCCGAGGTCGACCGCATCCTGATCGGGAGGGCGGCCGCGCTCGGCATTCCCCTCATGCTGGCGAACGGGGAGGACGTTTCCTTCCACCGGGCTGACGGCCGGCTCCTGCCCTTCGTCTTCGGCCTCGACCTTTTCCGCGACTACAGGAGCGAGGCCCTGGCCGCCTACGCCGTCGAAACGCTCACTTCGCAGGACCGCCTGGCCCTCATGGGGAGCCGCTTCACGGTCCATCAGGAACGTGAGGCGAAGCTGTGCCAATCGCTCCTGCTCGACGCCGGATTCATGCCCATGCCCTACTGGGTGGACGCCTCGGTGACCGACACCTTCGCCCTTCTCGTGGAGGAGGTCGAGAGCTCCGGGCAGGGCGTCCTGGTCGCGTTCATGGGCAACATGGCCTCCAAGGAGATGTGGCGCACCTTCATGCGCACCCTCACGCCCTGGAGGCTGTGGCACTGCGGCAGGCCGGACGAGTCGTTTTTGTCCTTCCATGGGATGGTCTTCGCCGACCAGAACCTTTTTCTGGAAAAACACGGCGGCTTTCAGGAGCTCAAGCGACACCTGTGGAACACCCGGACCCTCCAGGTCCCGGACTCCGTCGCAGCAGGCCGTGCCGATGCCCTGGCCCAATGGCTGATTCAGGGGCTGAACGCACTGCCGGGCCCTTTGGAGAGCCTGGACCGCCCGGCGCTGCTGGACCGTCTGGGCCGAGCCGAGCGGATTCCCTTCGGCAATCAGGTGCTCGACGTGAACCCCGAGCTTCACCGGCCCCGCCGCCGTCAGGTCTATATTCTGGAGATACGGGACCGCGGGTATTTCCTTCTGAAAACGCTTTCAACTCAGGGGCCCGCTTATTTTTCATATTGACACGAGCCTTTGGCCCGACCCTCTTCCCCACGCCGTACCCAATCCTGCGCAGGCGCGATGCGGCGTGATAGAATATCGGGGCGGGCGGAAAAGTGCGGGGGTGGCGGAACGGCAGACGCACCAGACTTAGGATCTGGCGCCCTTGTGGCGTAGGGGTTCAAGTCCCCTTCCCCGCACCATAAGCGATCGACGCACCCCACGAGGCTCAATCAGCCCCGCGGAAGGCGGTCGCCCGTCGGCGTCGATACTCGGTCACTGGACCGCGCATCGACATGGACCCCAGTCAAAAAAGGTCAGGGTAAGTAAAGGAATCATGATATGGGCGTGGTGTGTTTTTAAACACGTCCTTCTTTTTGTCGTCGGCAGGTTGTTATTGGCGGAGCGAGGCCGCTTGGGATTATCAACCCCCTCGATATAGATACACATAATTTCCCTTGATCTCGTCTTTGTTTGAGTGTGCGTGC
>NZ_CALIAA010000100.1 GCF_938040765.1 uncultured Fretibacterium sp. | reverse complement strand
TCTCTGTCCCTTTTCACCCTTTCAACCATGACATTTTCTCTGTCCCTTGACAGAGTTCGTCACAGGCCAGAATCCTGACAACGCCTCTGAGGGCCTTCACAAACGCCTTGCCGTGGTTTAGGATATACCCGTCAAAGGATGTCGATCGACAATTCCATCAAGACGCAAAATGCCGTATAGAAAAATTGTTCGGCGTCGTTTTGCCCTCGGGTTCTGCAGAGCCGTTTTTCACACCCGCAAGGGGAGGTTCGTGACAGCCCTTCCCTTGCAAGGAGTTCTCCCGTACATGGCAACCCTCCGCGGCGATCGAAGCCGCAGCGGGATCCGTATTCTCCGAAACGCATATTTACCGCTTTTTTCGTGCTCCCGGGCCGAATCCTTCGGCCGGAGGAAATGTTCGCGGTGCGCTTTCGCCTCCGCGGCCCAAACCAGAACGATCGAGGAGTGATTATGATGGCGGAGAACAAGGACTATAAGTTTATAGACAAATACGGTTTCAACGAGGAGCTTTTGAAGGAGGCCTTCGCGGAGGCCCGCAAGATCTATAAGGAACGGGGATTCATGCGCAAGATGGGGATGGGCAAGGCCCCGGCTATCACCACCGTCGACATGGCCAAGGCCTGGATGAGCGAGGGACACGTCTTCACGTGCGACCACTCGAACGAGGTCTGCGCCGAGGCGCTCAAGGTCCTCGAGGCGGGACGCAAATCCGGCGTTCCCATCTTTCACACCACTACGGGCTACATCGGCGAGCGTCAGTGGGACCTTCCCCGCTGGGACGAGAAGATCCCGATGAGCGCGCTGGACATCAGCTCGCACTGGCTGGAGATCGACCCCAAGCTGAAGCCGCGCCCCGAGGAGCCCGTCATCCATAAAAAGTACGCGTCCAACTTCTTCGGAACGCACCTGGCCCAGACCCTGACCTACCTGGGCGTGGACACCGTCATCGTCATGGGCGCGACCTCCTGCGCCTGCGTGCGCCACACCGTCATGGACTCCACCGGCTACGGCTTCAAGACCGTCATCCCCGAGGGGACGATCGGCGACCGCGTGCCCGGCGTCATCGAGTGGAACCTGTTCGACATGGAGGCCAAGTTCTGCGATGTGGAGCCCGTCGACGTCGTCGTGAAGTACCTGGAGGGCATCGACTCCAGCGTGTACAGGAAGCCCGAGAGGAAGTACGGCAACTAAACCGGTTATCAGCAAGCGCCGCATCGCCACGTTGTGAGCGCTTCCGCCTTTCCCGAAGGGGGCGCCGCGCAGGCGCCCCCCATTTCATACCGCTGCAAGCCTCAGGAAGAAAAGGAGATGAAACGCATGAGCCTCTTGATAAAGAACGGCACGATCATCACATCCAACAACGAGTTCCAGGGCGATATCTACATCGAGGACGGCAAGTTCAAGGAGATAGGGAGCAAACTGGACGTGAAGGCGGACAAGACCGTCGATGCCTCCGGGAAATACGTCTTCCCGGGTGGGGTGGACGAGCACGTTCACTACGGGTCCTTTGGAGGTCGCCTCTTCGAGACGACGGACGCCGCCGCGGTGGGCGGCACCACGACCATCATGGACTTCGCCCCTCAGGACAAGGACGTTCCCCTGCTGGAGGCCATCCGCAGACAGGCCGCCAAGGCCGAGGACGTCGCTTGCGTGGACTACGGATTCCACGGCATCATCATGGATCCCAAGGACTCCGTATTCGACGAGATCGAACGCCTTCCCGAGGTCGGGGTCTCCTCCCTCAAGCTCTTCATGGCCTACAAGGGCACGAGCTTCTACTCGGACGACGAGTCCATCCTCAAGGCCATGATGCTGGCGAAGAAGGCGGGGATCACCATGATGGTCCACGCCGAGAACGCCGACATGATCGCCGTCCTTCAGAAATATTACCTGGACCGGGGCAAAACGGATCCCGTTTATCATTACTATTCCCGTCCGCCCGTGGCCGAGGACGAGGCCACGAGCCGGGCCATCTACCTCGCAAAAATGGCGGACTGCCCGCTCTTCGTCGTGCACGTCAGCACGAAGGGGGCGATGGAGGCCATACGCGACGCCCACATCGCGGGGCAGGTGGTCTTCGGGGAGACCTGCACCCACTACCTGACCCTGACGACGGACTGCCTGGCCAAGCCCGGCTTCGAGGGGGCAAAGTACGTCTGTTCCCCTCCTCTGCGCCCTCAGCTTCATCAGGACGCGCTTTGGGAGGCCGTACGGGAAGGATGGCTGATCGGGGTCGGCTCCGACCACTGCGCCCTCGACGGAGGCTACGAGATCACGAAGAAGAAGGGTATGGGCAACTTCGTCAAGATCCCCAGCGGCTGCCCGGGCGTCCAGGATCGCCTGGTCCTGCTCTGGACCTACGGCGTCCTGCAGGGGAAGATCACGCGCCAACGGTTCGTCGACATCGCCTGCACCACGCCGGCCAAGATGTCGGGGCTCTATCCCCGAAAAGGGCAGATTGCCGTCGGGGCCGATGCGGACGTGGTGATCTTCGACCCCGATTTCAAGGGGACGATCTCCAACGCCACGAGCCTTCACGGCATAGACTACAGCCCCTTCGAGGGATTCCCCATCCAGGGCCGGCCGGACCAGGTCTTCCTCCGGGGAAAGCTCGTGGCCGAGAAGGGAAAGTTCGTCGGAGAAAAGGGCAAGGGCGAGTGGGTGCGCAGCAAACCCTATGCGCTCTGCTACGACTATTACAAACTTCAGGAAAAACTACCCTTCGAGCGGTAGCTCTCCCCATTCATCCGCCTCGGCGCAGGACGAGACTCGTCCTGCGCCTCCATGTATCCGGAGGGGCATTCCATCTTCTCAAAAGTACGGGCGCGGAGGTGTCGTGTCATCCTTGGTGCAGTGGGGATCACCAGCGGGCAGGCTCGGCCGCCCAAGGCGTATTCACGTCTCTCGTCTTCCCG
>NZ_CALIAA010000099.1 GCF_938040765.1 uncultured Fretibacterium sp. | reverse complement strand
GAGGATATCTTCCCATGACGCATGTTCAGCACAAGCTTTCCCGTATCGCCCGGTTTCGTCCCGGCCGAGAACCCGAAGGCTCCCTTGTTATTGGGAACCCCCACCTGGTAGTCGAGACCGGCAGAGGAATCTTTCTGTATCTCGTTGGGCACCTTGAGGGGGAAGACGCCCTCCTGGCGCGTTCCCACCACATCGACCTTCGCACCGAGGAACATCTCGGAAAAGCCCTTTACCGTGATGTCGGTCTCCCCTTCGACGCTTACATCCCCCGACTCCAAAGTCGAAGCCACGTATTTGATGAAGAAGTCGGTCTTCAGAATAGGAGGAGGGATAGCAGCCGAAGCCGGCTTACCCTCAAACGTGATGGCGGCCAGAGCCAACACAAACAGTACCGACGCAACCTTGAACTGCCTCAAACGCTTTGTCATGACGAACAACACTTCCTTCCTTTTCGGTCTTTCCCAGGCTCCTCGAGTCCGGCGCCGTGACAGCCCCTCCCCCCGCAGCGGCGCCCGTCCCTCATTTGGCCATTCCTCTGCCCGTTCCCAGGAGGCGTACCCGAACCTCCCCGCAGAAATGAGAGCCTGCGTGCTGTCAGGATATCACGTTGTTTTGAAAAAGAATGTTCCGTTCTTGCCCTTTTCCTGTTCCGTTATTGACTTTCAGGAGGAAAATCCGGAGGTCCGGGACGCTTCGCCGAGGGATTTTCGACGGTATTCGGTGGGAGAGAGCCCGGTTTTCCGGCGGAACACACGCGCGAAGTGGCTGGGATTGGGAAATCCGCAGAGCTTCCCCGCTTCGGCGATGGTGCATTGGGGGTCCTTCAGGATATCCATCGCGCGGTGGATGCGGATCAGCATCTGGAACTGGCGGGGCGTCATGCCCGTGTGAGCGCGGAACTTGCGCAGGGCGGTAAACTTGTTGACATGGACGATTTGGGAGACCTCCGAGAGGGGGCAGGGGTCACTGCGTTCGCTCAGGTGCTCGACGGCCCGGTCCAGCTCCGCGTCGCTTGGGACGCGCTGTTCCGTAGCCGCCGCGGTGAAACGAAGCCTGCGGATGAGGCAGACGGCAAGCTGCGTGACGATGCTGTCGATCATCACCCCGGACCCGATACCGGGGCTGCCCCTTCTGCCCCCTCCGTACTCAATGAAGAATGCGCGCATCAGGGCCTTGAGCTCGGGGTCGTAGGGGATCAGGTCGTTCTCGAAAAACGTGTCGGGACTGCCGCGCAGGGTACGGCACATCTTCTGGAAGAAGGAATAGCGGAAGTAGAGGCTGATGAAGGAGACGTTGGGGATCGGCTCGGCCACCGCGTGGGACTGACTGCCGTTGATGGGGTAGATGGAGCCGCCTGGGACGAAGATGGGGTGTCCGTCCCGCGTCCCGCCACGGACCGGGGAGAGGGCGATGAAGAACTGCACGCTCTCGTGACGGTAGCTGTTGGGCAGCATGCAGACCGGCCTGCGGCTCACGATCACGGTCAGGTTGTTCGTCCGGAAGAACCCCAGGTAGGGGTTGTTTCCGAGAAACTCGCGGAACGGTACCCAAGGGCGGGTAGCCCTCTCGGAGAGGTTGTCCTTCATCGCCTTCTCCTCCTCAGCGTTTGTCGTGCCGGATCGGCACGGGAAAACCGAAGAAGTAGGGGGTGCTTTCCCGCACCGGTCGATCTCCGCCTCCTCCGGGACAGGCCTTGTCGCAGGCCTCGCCCGCCGCGAACTTCGGAACCGCGCGCATCGGGAGCGATCCCGAATCCGGTTCGAGAGCGGCTTGCCCACGACCTTCCGCAGAGGCCGAGTTCCCGTAAGGCGCTTTCATTCTACCGCACCTTCAATTCCAATTCTAAATCATTCGTATGCTGCGTTTAAGCAGATGACCGCCTCTTCAGGGCCGACAGGTCCTGAATGGCGTGTCAGTCGCTTACGTCGAAACGCGGTACCGTTACCGCGTTTCGACGTAAGAGGAAGGCTCAGGCTCACCTTGACGGCTTCGCAGACCTTCG
>NZ_CALIAA010000098.1 GCF_938040765.1 uncultured Fretibacterium sp. | reverse complement strand
TTCTAACAGTTTTGGCAGAAACTGTCTACATTCCTATTATCGTTATGATATAATATGACTGTTATGAATGTTGCCCAGAATTGTGGATTCCCTTAAGGAGTTCCTTATGAAGAAGGACTTTTATGAAAATGTACGCGAGCATGCTCTCGCCCATGCGCATACGCAGGATACGTGGCGGACGCGGTTCATTCTCGCGCGCACGGCGGTGTTTCCGCTGATGCTTGTCGCCCTCGTTCACGGCTATGACCGCGGCTCGGTGGAGGAGCTGATGCTCGGCGGGTTTTTCCTGCTGCTCTTTGCGGTGCTCGTGCTGCGGCATCGGCGGCTTGAGCGGCGCCGCATCTTTACGCAGGCGTATCTCGGCGTGGTGGGGGAGTATCTCGCGCGCTTTGATGGGAGCTGGAAGAAGTCGCCCGTGGACGGCGCCGCCTATCTGCGCGAGAAATGTCCGCCCGATCGGGATCTGCACATTTTCGGCGCGGCGTCGCTCTATCAGTATCTCTGCGCAGCGCATACGCGCATGGGGCGTGACCGTCTCGCCGCTGCGCTCTCGGCGACGCCGCAGGATCTCACGCGGACGCGGCGGCGGCAGGCGGCGGTGACGGAGCTGCTCGCCCATCCGCTCCTCGCTCTGGAGCTGGAGGCGCGCGGCCTTCAGCACGTTCTTCGCCAGCACGGAGGTCGTCACGGCCCCCACACCGCCGGGGACGGGGCTGACCATGGAGGCGACCGGCTCCACGGCGCCGAAATCGACGTCGCCGCACAGCTTGCCCTCCGCGTCCACGTTGATCCCCACATCCACCACGATGCTCCTGTCCGTGACGCAGTCGGCGCCGATCATCCCGGCCTTGCCGGCCGCCGCCACCAGGATGTCCGCCCTGCGGCAGACCGCGGGCATGTCGACGGTGCGGGTGTGGCAGATCGTCACGGTGGCGTGCTTCGCCAACATCAGCATGGCCAGGGGACGGCCCACCACCATGCTGCGCCCCACGATCGTCACGTTCCTGCCCTTGAGGTCCACCTTGTAGTGCTCCAGCATCTCCATCACGGCGCCCGGCGTGCAGGGCGGGAAGCCGTCGTCCTCGCCCGCAAAGACCTTGGCGGCGCTCAGGGGGCTCATGCCGTCCACGTCCTTGCGCGGGTCGATGGCCCGCCGCAGGGCCTCGCCGTCCAGATGCTTCGGCAGGGGCCGGAACAGCAGGATGCCGTGCACCGACGGATTGTCGTTGATATCCTGAAACTCACTTTCGAGTCTGCGCTGCTCGATGTCCTCGGGAAACTCGTACACCTCCACGGTGAACCCCAGACCCCCGAACCGCTTCAGGGCCCCGCGCTCGTAGGCCAGGTCGTCGCCCCTCGCCCCCACGCGGACAATCGCCAGCTTGGGATCGATGCCCTTGGCCCGCAGCGCGGCGTGCTCCGCCTGCAGGGCCTCCTTCATGCTCGCGGAGACCTCCGCTCTCCTCATGAGTACAGCCATGTTCCTCGTGTCCCTCCTCCTATCCCGACGATTTTGCGCGGCATTTATCGCCCTCTTGATTTCTACAATAACATAAAAGTACAAAACGGGGTATTCCCAAGCATCATTGTCTTTGTAGCTAGCAGGTGATACCTTCTGGTCGGGCGACTCGATCTTAACGCTGTTCTTACAAACAAGTACCTGCCGGCTGCTCTTTTCTGCCTGCGGTTTTGGGAGGTAAAACGGCACTTGACAAATCGAGAAGTATCGAAT
>NZ_CALIAA010000097.1 GCF_938040765.1 uncultured Fretibacterium sp. | reverse complement strand
CTTCATCAACACACAAAGGCTGCACAGGATCGAGCCTGAATGTGACGGTGCCTCTTATCTATGCATCTACTTTTCAGCTGGCCTCATCAGCGAAAACATAAAGGGTTTTCTTTACTCCCGATATCTGTTGCCCGTCCTGGCGGACCCGACGCTCGCCTTTATTGTCCTCGACAAGGAGGACAACAAGGCCGAAAATATTCTGGACTCGCTGCTGGAAATCCGACGCCTTCGGGAGAACCCCTCGCCGGGAGTCGAATTGGACATCTGTTCCCATGTGATCTTGATCTGGAAGAATACGCTGCAGTGCCTGCCGGAGAATTCCGGGGAAAAGGCGGCATACGAAAACGGTGAACGCTTGAAAAAAATACTTCGCTTCATACACGCTCACTATGCGGATCGTATCAGCCTTGGAGATATTGCCTCCCTCATCGGTTTCAGCAGAGGCGAATGCTGCCGCTTTTTTCAAAAAACCGTCGGGCAGCCGCTCTTTCGCTATCTCATGGCCTACCGGATCAACAAAAGCATAGGCCTGCTGATGGGGACGGATAAGAGTGTCGCCGAGATTGCCTACGAGACTGGGTTCAATAGCCAGTCGTACTTCACGAAATGCTTCAAAGCCCTGAAGAACATTACGCCTTCACGGCTGCGGTTGGAGTACGGTACACAGATTAATACTCCTGACCCTAAAGATATTGCCCTCCACGGCACAACAGATCCTCCACCTCATGTCCTGTGAGATACTGGAATCTTTCGAGATGTGGAACGTGCCTGATCTATATTGAGAGGAATTTTTTGAGGAATTTTTTATGGACTTTTTGAGGAGGTACGGGTAAAATAAAGAGGTTACGGAGGTGAGATTCGTCTGGTGACGGGCCCGGGCTTCAAACCCGGTGAGGGGCGGTTTGCGCTGTCCCTGGTGGGTTCGATCCCCACACGCCTCCGCCAAAAAAACAATGACGATGACAGGAAGACGCCGGCCTCGCGACATGCGGGAAGCCGGCGTCTTTTTATCGCTTTTCAGCGGTTCCCTTTCCTCTTTCCTGTCCTCATTCACTCTCCAGAAGGGACTTCAGCTCCCTCAGGACAGCATCCACATCCTGAAGGATGTCCCCCGTTTTCTCCTCGAGCGCCTGAAGGCGATCGAACAGGGGCATCGCCTTCATCAGCACCGGGAGCGGAAGCGATCCGGCGTCGTACTCCAGCAGAAGTCCCCCGGTCCGCTCGTTCAGGGCAACCGAACGCACCCCCCGGATATCCAGAAGGGACCGCCTCAGGGCCCCGGCGGTCTCCGGATCCCTCAGCAGCCGAGACCGCAGCCGAACCCTCCCCGGCACGAAGCTTTCAATCATGATCGGACCCATGGCCGGAGCGGCCGGCACAACCGGCCCTCCCCGTTTCCGAAGGACGCCCCTGTTTCAGCACCGGGGTCAGGGCGTACAGGGCCGCACCCACCGTGGTCAGGTTATGCAGGAGGGCGGAGAGAACCGGAGTGATGCCGCCCAGAATCCCCAGCCCCAGGAGGACCGTGTTTACCCCGACGATCATCGCATAGTTTCCGTATATCTTCCTCATAACCCCTCGCCCCAGACGTCGGGCATCCGTGATTCCGGAGAGGCGGTTGTCGGAGAGCACGATGTCCGCGACCTCCCTGGCGATGTCCGCCCCGCTGCGCATGGCGACCCCCACGTCGGCCGCGGAGAGTGCGGGGGAATCGTTGATCCCGTCCCCCACCATGACGACCCCGGCCCCCCCCGTCCGAAAGCGCTCGACGAAACGCGTCTTTTCGTCGGGCAGCATACGGGCGTGAAACTCGTCGATGGAGAGACGTCCGGCGACGTTCCGGGCGACGCGTTCCTCGTCCCCCGTCATCAGGACGACCCGCCTCACCCCATCCTTGTGCAGGAGGTCCACCACCTCTCCGGCATCGGGACGCAGGGGGTCCTCGATGCACAGGAGCCCGGCCAGCTCGCCGTCCATCGCCAGGTAGAGGACGGAATACCGCTCCAGCGCCCGATCGATCTCCTTCCGTGCCTCCGCACTGCAGACGATCCCCTCGTCCTCGAAGACGAAATGGGCGCTGCCGATCAGGACCTTCCTGCCCCTCCAGAGAGAGACGATGCCGTGGGCCACGGCATACTCGACTTCCGTGTGCTCCTCGCGGTGGTGAAGTCCCTCCAGCTCCGCCTGTCGGACGACGGCACGCGCTATGGAGTGCGGAAAATGCTCCTCGAGGCACGCTGCGACCCTCAGGACGTCCTGGCGGGTCCGCCCCCCGAAGGGGATCACATCGGCAACTCGCGGCGAGGAGACCGTCAGGGTCCCCGTCTTGTCGAAGACGACGGTATCCGCTCCGGCCAGCGCCTCCAGGAACTTGCCCCCCTTGATCAGGACCCCGCGTTTGGCCCCCTCCCTCATGGCGGCCAGGATCGCCAGCGGGGTCGCCAGGCGAATGGCGCAGGAATAGTCCACCAGGAGCGCGGAGGAGGCGCGGACGGCGTCGCCCGTCAGAAGGTAGGTGAGGCCGGCCAGAAGGAAACTGTAGGGGACGATCTCGTCGGCCATTCGCTCGGCCCGGTTCTGGACCTCCGCCTTCAGCATCTCGGACTCGTCGATCATCTGGGCTATCTTGTGGATTCGGGTCTCGGAGTCGAAGGCCGTGACCCGAATGACGAGTTCCCCCTCCTCGACGACGGTACCGGCGTAGACGCTGAGCCCGGGGCGGCGATGTACCGACATGGACTCGCCCGTCATCGCCGACTGGTTCACCATCCCCTCCCCGTCCTCCACCACGCCGTCCACGGGGATGACCGCCCCCATACGGACGACGGCGAGGTCCTCCAGTTTCAGGTCCGAGAACGGGATCTGGACGTCCGCCCCGTCCCGGCGCACCCACAGCTTGTCGATGTCGAGCATCAGACTGTCGGACAGGCTCTCACGGGAACGCTTGTGGGTCCACTCCTCGAGGAGGTCCCCCAGGGCCAGCAGCGTCGTGATGACCGTCGCCGTGCGGAAGTCGCGGCGCAGAAGCGACACCCCGACGGCCGAGGCGTCCAGGACGGAGACGTTGAGCTTCCTGCGGCAAAGGGCGTTCGTCCCCCTGACGAGCAACGGAACGGATCTCAGGACCGTAAGGGAATAGCGCAACACACTCGGAAGAAGGGAGCGGACGAAAACGCCGCCCAGAAGCCCCCAAAGGCCATCCCATAGTCCCCCCTCCGGGGAATCCGCCAGCTCCGCTCCGTCGATGCCGCCGTAGAACTCGGGGCCCATCGTCCGCACAGCCTCAAGGACCGTATCCCGGACCCGCGGATTATGCAGGATCAGCAGGCTCCCGGTTCTGAAAGAGGCCTTCACGCGCTCCACGCCGTCCAGCTGCTCCAGAAGGGAGGCGACGACCAGAGACTCCGGCAGGGTAAAAGCGCCTTCGCCGCAGCGAAGGCGCAGGCGCCCGGGCAATTCGTGTGCAATCTCAAATTTCATCGGATTTCTTCTATCCGCCTTTGCTCAATCTCGACATCTCGACACAAAGAAAAGGGCGATCAGCAGTCCGTCGCCCTTTTTCTCCCTCGAACGGTTTCCGACCGTCCCGCTACTCCGCAAAGGTCTCCCCGGCATCGCCGTGCTCGTTGGCGTAACGGGCCTCGGCCACGATATCCTCGACGGACTCCTTCATACGGTCCGCCATGCAGGCCAGGTGTTCCTTGAGTTCGAGCCCCTTGCTGGCAAGAGCGATTGCCACTTTTCTGCCTCTCCTGCTCTTCACGGCGCACGTCGCGCCCACTCCCAAAGCCACTCCCGCCCCGAAGATCAGAAAGCTCGTGAACTTCATTGCCGTCATCCTCTCACAAGTAAAAATAAAAGTTATGCAAAAAACTCTTGCTGAATTTATTAACGCACTATTTTTCGTCGCTGTCAAGCGCGGCAGGTCACGAGCGGGAGAAAGAGATGAGGCGGATGGGTCAGTTCCTTTTGTTCCCCCCCTTCAGACGGACCTCCGGCTCCGCGGGGATCCCGAACAGGGGGACAAAGCGGTCCAGCCCCGTGTAGGTCAGGACCAGCATGGAGATCACGGCGATCCAGGCCAGATAGTTGTGCAGGATGATGCCGCCGATCGTGACCGTGCTCTTGGCCATGGGGTACACCGCATAGGTGATCCCGATGAAAAAGGCCATGTAGGCATGCCATGGGATCAGCTGGGAGCCGAAGACGGCCATTGCGTCCGCAAAGGTCGCGTTGCGCAGGGCCAGTTTGTACATGTCCTTCTCGTTGCCCTCGATGCTGTGTTCCGTCATGTTCTTGATGATGGGGCTGATCGTGACGATCTGGGCCATCTCGTCCGCCAGGGCGGCGTTGCCCAGAAGGCAGAGGGCCGCGTTGGCGCACATGAGCTGCCGGACGCTCCTCACGACCCTCAGGATGGCGTCGGCGATGGGGTCGAAGGCGTTCATCTTGCGCATGACCCCGCCGAACGCACCGACCCAGAGCATCATGACGACGGTCCAGTTGCCCGCCGCGGAGAAGCCCGACTGGACCAGATCCAGAAAAGCCCGGATATCCGTGACCGTCCCGGAAAACCAGCCGAAGATCAGGGAGGAAAAAATTCCCGTTCCCAGACAGATCAGGGTGTTCGTGCCGATCCCGGCAAGCACCAGCACCAGCACCAAGGGGATCGCCATGTATTGGGGAACGCCGCTCCGGACCTGCTGGAGCAGCGTGACGGCCGCGGGGCGCTGCTGCTCCAGGTTACTCCACACGATCTCCGGAATCTGGTTTATGGCCTCGACCGCCTGGCCGGAGGTATCCTTGAGCCCAAGCGAAACGGCGGCAAAATAGAACACGACCGCGCCCGAAATCAGGCAAAGGGCGGACCATACGCCCTGATGCCGGACCCTGTCGATGATCGAGACGTTCTGTATCCCGGAGCTGACCACCGTGGTGTCCGAGATCAGGCCGATATTGTCCCCGAAGCAGGAGCCTCCTGCGATCGCGGCCACGGTCAGCACCGTGCTGCCGTCGACGATGTGGTTCAGCCACAGAAAGATCGGGGCGCAGGCGGCGAAGGTCCCCCAGGAGGTCCCCGTCGCAACGGAGAGGACCGACGTCACAATCAGGGCCGCCACCGCGACGTACTTGGCCGTCAGACCCATGGAGAGCGCCATGTTGATGACCGAGGCCGCGACCCCCGTGGCCATGAAGCACTCCGCCACGGCGTAGGCCGCCTGAAGGATCAGGAAGACGATGAGATAATACTTCATGTTCTCCAGCCCCGCATCCAGCAGCTCCGAAAAGGAGAAACGATCCAAAAGCATGGCGACGATCGTGGCGACGATGAAGGCGATGGGCGCGGCGAGCAGGATGTCCATCCCGGACATCATGAGCCCTGCAAGGACGATCATGGGGCTCAGTTTGATTAAAGTAATCACGGAATTCACCCCTCAACAAAAATTTTTTGGTTCACATTCCCTCCGTAGCGTTTTTCCCCTTCCGTCAGACCCCGGGCCTCAACCCCTCGCGTGCCATCAGCCAGGCCATGGCCGCAAAGGTCTTGGAATCCCGAAACGTCCCCTCGGCCAGCCGGCCCGGGATATCCTTCAGGGGAAGCTCCACCACCGAGACGTTCTCGTCGTCGTCCTGTGGCAGGCGCGACGGCGTCAGTTCCTCCGCCAGATAAAGAATCAGCAGCTCCGTGCAGAACCCCGGCGAGGCATAGAAGCGCCCGATCTCCGTCAATTTGCCGGGTTTGAAGCCCAGCTCCTCCTGCATCTCGCGCACCGCCGCATCGCGGGGTTCCTCCCCTTTCTCCACGAGGCCGGCGCAGACCTCGAGCGTCTCCTCGTCGACGGCATAACGGTACTGCCGCACCAGGAGCACGCCGCCCTTCTCCGTAAGGGCCAGGATACCCACGGCCGCTCCATGCTCCACCACCTCGCGCCTCGCCGTGCGGCCGAACTCGAGGATCACGTCGTCCACCCTCAGGTTCAGGATGTGCCCCTCGTAGATCCGCCGGCTGGATAAACGGCGCTCGGCCGCCGCCACCTCCTGTGCCTCCATCACGACATCGACACCTTTCTTCCCTGCCCAAATAACGATACACACAATAGTCCCCAACGACGGAAGAACGCCCGAAACGCCCTCCCTTCCCCGTCGTTCATTTTATCAAAGGTTATTGATCCTGTGTAAAAAAGGGCAGCGCGTAGAAGGCCAACGCGGCCAGGACGGCCAGGGCGGTCGCGGCGCACCACCACCTGTACTCCCTGTCCATGGCCAGTTTCTCCGCCTCTTGGGGCTCCTCCACGGCCAGGATTCCGACGGCATCCGTCCCGTCCCCCGAATCTCCGTACTTTTTTCTGCAGAACCAGAAGACGACAAGGCCAAGGACGCACCATACGATCCCCGTCCAAAACGCGTCCCGGTCCAGCTGAGACATCATCACGACGTAAAGCACGGCACTCGCGGGGGCCCCGAACGCTATGGCGGGGG
>NZ_CALIAA010000096.1 GCF_938040765.1 uncultured Fretibacterium sp. | reverse complement strand
TTCAATTTTGAGGGAATCGATCGTCATCGCCGTATCCGTTCTTCTGGGCGGGTTGTTGGGACGCCTTCTGCATCTCCCCTCCGGAGTCATGGTCGGGGGAATGGTCGCCGGGTTTTTCGTCAAGGGGGCCACGCTCGGCGAGCTGCCGAGCGGAGATCTGCTCTCCGTCGTCTCGCAGCTTCTCGTTGCCTACGTCATCGTATCCAACTCGGACGTCGCGTCGCTGCGCGCGCATCCCGAGGCCGTCCCCGCGGCTCTCTTCTACATCGCGCTGCTCCTGACCTTCTGCATCGGCATGGCGTTCGTCGTGACGCACTTCTTCGGCATCGATCTCCAGACGGCCGTGTACGCAACGGCGCCCGGCGCCCTTTCCGGCATGGCCCTGTCCGCGTCGGACGCCGGCGCGGAGACGCCCGTATCCCTGATCTTCCACCTGTTCCGCACGGTGATCGTCCTGATCGTCACGCCTTTCGCCGCCCTGCTCCTCAAAAGATGATCGAAGTGCAAAAGCTCTGGGACGAACCGCTTTGCCGGGCGCTCCGGCGCCGGATCGGCCGGGCCCTTGGGCGTTACCGCATGATCACGGAGGGGAACCGGATCGTCGTGGGACTCTCGGGCGGAAAGGACAGCCTGCTGCTGCTGCACGCGCTGTCCGACCTCCGGCGCCGCAGCCCCGTGCGTTTCGAACTGGCCGCCTGCACCGTCGCCCTGACGGGGATGGACGTCTCGCACCTGCGGGAGTACTGCACCGCGCGGGACGTGCCCTACACGGCCCTCGAACATCCCATCATGGAGATCATCGAGAACCGCGCCGAGCGTTCGCCGTGCAGCTTCTGCGCCAACATGCGGCGCGGTCTGCTGAGCACCTGGGCGCACGACAACGGCTTCAACCGGCTGGCGCTGGGACACAGCCTGGACGACGCTGTGGAGACCTTCTTCTTGAACCTTCTCCGGGCCGGTCGGGCACGCAGCTTCCAGCCGACGGCCCACATGACGAGGTCGAACGTCACGGTCATCCGGCCCTTGATCGCCTCTCCCGAGGCGGCGATCATCGACGAGGTGAAGCGGCTGGGGCTCCCGGTCCTGGAGACGGTCTGTCCCTTCGCGGGCGGTACGGAGCGCCGGCGCGTGAAGGACCTCCTGGAGACCCTGCGCCGCGATGTTCCCGACCTGTTCGCGAACGTCGTCAACGCCATGGAAAATCTGTCGGACGCCGACCGATGGATTGCAGCGGCGGATACCGGCAAAACTTAAGTTTTTTCAGCATGGATTCCGCTTCGGACCACAAATTGTACAGTATATCGAGATGAAGGAGGAACCCCGATGAGTGCGGAGAGCTGGGAGCATTGCGCCTATTGCGTCCCCATCGTCTTTTGTTTTCTGATTCGGGACAAGAAAATTCTGTTGATCCGGCGTGCCAGGGAGCCCTACAAGGGCGAGGCGACGGTGCCCGGGGGGCGAAAGCGGAGGGGGGAGTCCCTTCGCGCCGCCTGCGCGCGCGAGATGCTGGAGGAGACGGGCTATACCGTCGGAGACCTGACCTTCGCGGGGATCCTGCACGTATTCCGGGACGGCGAGGACCGGGAGTACGTATCGTACTACTTCGTCTGTCATGACTTCAGCGGGGAGCTTCGGGAGAGCGACGAGGGACCGCTCTTCTGGGCCGGCCTGGACGAAAGCCTGACCCTGCCCGGCATCCATCCCTCCTACGTCAGGATCCTGCCCTACATCCGAAGCGGGACCACCGTCGATATGACCCTGCACGTCTCCTCCGACGGGCGCAGTACGACGAATCCCGATTCCGAAGGGATTTGATTCATCCGGATTCGCCTCATCCATGGCTCAGAGGCTCCCGTCATCCTGTCGGGACAGGAGCCTCCAGAGCTCCTCGAAATCGCCGTCGAACGCCCCCGTTCGCTCGGCGTTCAAAAGCCGTCCGTCGCGATAGCGGGCATAAACCTCCGCCAGCCCCAGCGCATTGACCAACCCCCTGCCCCAGTGCTTCAGGTGCATTTTGAGAATGGCCCTCCATGCCGGGCAACGGGGCAGGATGCTGTTATAAATCCGCCGGTTCTCCGCCAGAAGGCGCGGTGTGTAGGCCGACGAGATCCCCGAGTTGCGGAAGGCCGTCAGCACCCGATCGATGGCACAGAAACGCTCCCCGGCCCGGAAGAGACGGAGAATGAACTCCCAGTCCCCCGAGACCCGGCAGGAGGGATCGAAGAGTCCGTATCGTTCGTACATCCGCACCGCGACGAAGGTTGCGGGGTGGGCGATGCTCATACGACCGGTAAGGAGGCGGTGGTCGCCCACCGGGTAGACCGTCCAGCGGCGGCGCGCCTCGTCCACCACGGCCAGCTTGCCATAAAACACACCGGTATCGGGGCTTTTCCGATATGCCTCCGCCACCGTCTCCAGGGCCCAGGGCGCGTAGAGGTCGTCCGCGTTGAGAATACCGACGACATCCCCCGTGGCGCGGGCCACCCCCTTGTTGAAGGCGTCGTAGATGCCCTCATCCGGCTCAAGGACGACATGGGTCAGCCGCGGCCGATAGCGTTCGAGGATCGACCGGGTGCCATCCGTCGAACCGCCATCGATGGCGATGTACTCGAACGGAGGGCAGGTCTGAGAGAGAACGCTGTCCAGGGCCTGCTCGACCGTCCCGGCAGCGTTGAGACAGACGGTGACGATGCTCATTTTAATATCACGCATCTCTCGCCACTCCTATCATCCCCAAAAGATTCAGATAGGCGTCAACGGCCTGTTTCTCGGAGAAAGCTTCGGCGCGCTCCTGCAGCATCCCCTTCGGCATCGGCTGGCACAGGGCTTTCAGCATTCCCTCGGAGAGGGCGGGGGCATCCTGCATCGGGACAATGTAACCATACCTGCCGTCCTCCAGAATCTCACGAATCCCCCCCGGAGCATCCGTCGCCACCGGGGTCGTCCCGACGTACAGCGCCTCAATCAGGACCGTCGGAAGCCCCTCGTAGAAGGTCGACAACACCAGGGCGTCGGCATCCCTCACAAACGGAAGCGGGTTGGCAACCATCCCCATCCAGTCGATGTCCGCATCGATCTTTAGATCCATAGCTCTGCGCTCGAGACGGCCTCGGTCCGGACCATCTCCAAGGACGAGCAATCGAACCGACATCGCCCGCCTCAACAGGGAAAATGCCTCCAGCAGGGTGTCGAAATCCTTTTCGGGGCTCAGGCGCGCGACGGAAATCAAGGCAGGGATCGTTTTGTCCGCCAGCCACGGGTGAACGCAAGCCTCTTCCGCCTTCCTTTTCAGGGCGCTTCCCACCACGGGATTATAGATGTGCCCAACCCGGTCCGCTGGGACGCGAAAATGGGCGGTCAAGTCAGCGGCGACGGCGGAGGAGACCCCGACGACGCGATCGGCTTTAGGATAAAAAAGGCGGCACATCGTGGAAAAGCAAACGCGGACGGGAGCAACCTGGCGCCTCAGGTGCTCCGAAAGCAGCGTGTGCTCCGTCACGACTACCCGGGATGGCTTGCCGGCAAGGAAATTTGCCGCCAGCGTCATGGCGTTGTAATGGGCCGTCAGCAGGAGGTCCGGCCTGCGGCGCCCGATATAATGCGTCAGGCTCCTCGTCGAGACGAAGAGTTTCCAGAAAAAGACCACAAACGCCCACGGAAGCATCAAGATATTTTTCGTCTTGAAAATCCTGTGGAAAAGACGGAGCGACTCGAAATAATGTCCTCCATCGAGTTCCACCAAGGACACCCCCTCGGGGACTCCGGCCTTCATGGCATCCGACTGGGGCGCCGGAACGACGATGTCGACAGCAAATCCCTGCCGTTCCAGAAGTCCGGCGAGGCGAACCATAATCCGTTCGGCTCCCCCCGGCCCCAAAGAGGCGAGGACAACGGCTATCCGTTCCCCTTTCATCCCCTGAGGCCCCTCCTCAGCGAAACGTAGGCCGACCGAGCCAGCAAATCGTCGACCGACATCCCCTCGTACAGCATGAAACGTGGCAGGGCCCAAAGCTTCTCCCCGTCATCCCTCGACACGCGTCCCGGAGCCGTCGTCATACAGGTAAGGGCGCCCATCTCTCGAACGACGGAAAGCGCCTCGTCGCTGAAGAGACCGTAGGCGTAAGCGTAATGTAAGGGAACGCACCCGGTCTGCCGAGCTATCTCCTCCTTGGCCAAGGAGAACTCCCTGCAGACAGCCTCGCGGGAAACCCTTTGCAGGTTCAGGTGGCGGTGCCCGTGATTCCCCAGCTCGGCCAAGGGGTGAGACTGCAATGCCCGAACCTCGTCCCACGTCAGGAAAAGGCCTTCAACACTTCCGCAATCGTAATCGTTGTCCCCGTAAAGCTCCGAGACATAAGCCTCGGCCCCCTGGTCCGCCAGCAAAGCCTGTTCACGAATCTGCATGAAGAGACGGCTCTTCTCCGGAGCGCTCCTTATATCCCAGGTCCGCCCTCCCCAGAGGACAGCAGGCCGCGAGGAGAGCAGCCCCTCCAGGCCATACCACCAGGGCACGCAGGAACCGCCGATAAAAGCGGTGCTCAGGTAGATTGCAAAGGGAACGCCATGCCTCTCGAACAGGGGAAGCCCCTCGGTCAGGTTGTCCCGATACCCGTCATCCAAAGCGAGGACAAGGGAACGGGAGGGCCAGGGCCCCTCTCCCGTCAGGGCGGCGTGCAGCTGTGAGACGGAAAGGAAAGTGAAACCCTTGTGCCTGGCATCGATGATAAAGCGTTCCAGGAAGGCGGGTGAAACCTTCATGTCCTCGTTGGGAGGCAGCCGCGTCGGATCCTTTTCTCCTATCCGGTGCAGCATGACGCAAAAAACGCCGTCCCTCAAAAGACGGCGCAGGACGCAGGCTGCCGCAGGACATGAAAGCCCCGTTAGAATCCACCGTCGAATAGCATCCTTCATTTTCTCGCAAAAACCCCTATCGTAACCGTATAGTCCTCATCGTAAAAATCCAGCAGGCCCGTATCATTCACATCCTCCACGGAGAGGCCATCCAAAAACGCCTTGGCGACAAAGACATTTCCATAGCCCTTGACGGCCGCCTCACGAAAATGTCCCGAAAACAGTTTTTGGGCCGACAAAACCGTAAAACGCCAATAGTCCCCCCAGCGGTCCATGTCGTACCGGCTGACCTGGGATATGCCGCTCACCGTCGCCAGCAATACGCCCCCCGGACGCAAGAGCTTATGGGCCCCCCGGACTGCGTCGTCCAGGCCATAAATGAAATTGAACGTCTGCGTGCAGATGAAACAATCCGCAATCCCCTCGGGGAGCGTCCCCGGTTTCGAGAGGTCTCCCGTGATCGTCGCCTCCCTCGACGAGGAATCGACGTGCAGGACATGCGGAACGGCGTTATGTCCGAACTTCCGCGTATAGCCGTCGTCGGCCACCTCCAGGACCTCTCCCGTAATGCAGGAGGAATGCTCCTGCAAAAATTTTTCGATGTAATAACGGTCCAGCGGCATTCCCCGGTCGAAGCCGAAGAGACGGCTGACCGGTTGCAGACGTCTCTCCTCGAAGGAGACCGGGGGTGGGGTACGAAAACAGGCCCCCATTTTTCTCAACAGCCGGGAAACGATCCTCATAACTTACCCGCCTCCACACTCGATGCAGCTACAGACAAGCCTCTAAAAGCCCTCGTTGGCCGCGAAAATATTGCCCCGCCAGGGGGAGCCTTGATGCTCGAAGGGAGTTGCCATAGAGCCCTCCACAGGAGCGAGCCGATAACGGAAACCAGCCTCATCCAAAATCGCCAGGATGCTCCCCAACGTTCCGTTCCGCTCCACTCCCCAGGAATGGTACTCACAAAACAGGCGGCGCACATGGGAGAGTACGTCTTTCAAAGCAGGTATCGCTACCGTTTCAGCACCCTCGATGTCCATCTTCAAAAGGTCCACACACTTTTCACCCAGCAGCATCTCCTTCAGGTCTATACTGGGCACGACTCGCCCTCCCGGGCATTCCTCGACATGCCCCCCATCGGCGCCATCCGAAGCAAAATTTACCCCCTTCGAGTGCGTCCAAACCGCGGCGTTATGCAGGACAACGTTTTCCAGGAGATTGTTTCGAGATAAATTCCGACTCAGATAATCATATACCTCCCTGTCCGGCTCGAAGGGCACGACCCTAGCGTCGGGATAAAGAGTTTTGAAGTAAGCCACGCTTACGCCCACGTTCGCCCCACAATCGTAAATGACGGGAGAGGGGGTATCGGCACGGAAAAAATAGGACTGATTTTTGAAGATATCAACGTATTGCCAGAAAAACTGGGCGCATCGGGGACGTCAAAGGAAAGCCCCCCTGAAGGACACGTTTTTCAGGGGACGGTATCGCCCCCGTTTTGCACAGGAGCAGTAAAGCCGCAGAAAATCCCGGCCCTCGGACGTAAAAAGGTAACTCAGCCTTCTTGTAAGTTTTGAGAACACCACTCACCACCGCCTCAATACACCGCTTTCATACACGATTTGTCCTCTTCACATCTAC
>NZ_CALIAA010000095.1 GCF_938040765.1 uncultured Fretibacterium sp. | reverse complement strand
ATGATTGAGAGGATATTCTTATCGACGAGAAAAATCAATGCGTAAAGTTACGTAGCGAGCGCCGCGGCGGCGCAGGCAAATCCGTGCCAAGGTCCAGCTGGAAGTTCCCTTGTCTTGACACTCCAGTTTTTTTGACCTATGCTCTCACAAGGACATCGAATTGTTTTGAAAGATAATTTGATCGTTCCTTCCCCGATCCTTCCGGGCAGAGGGGGCGAGTCTGGGGTTTCCATGCGCGCGTTCGGAGCGACGGATCGCCATGGGCTGGCCGTTCGGAGGTTGTGAGATGGGGTCGAGGGATCGGCTTTCGAAGGAGTACGGTCGCGTTCGCTTTTCCGTCCCTCCCGTCTGGGGGGCGGCGTTCCTTCTTGTCCTGCTCTTCTGCATATCCTTTTCCCTGGGGCGTTATCCCGTATCGTTGGGGGATCTGTTCCGGGTCCTTCTCTCCCTGCCCCTGGGCGGGGACGGCGGCGTCCCTCCCATGGTGCGGTCGGTCGTGCTGAGGGTGCGGATCCCGCGCGTCTGTGCCGCCGTGTTGATAGGGGGGGCGTTGTCCGTCTCGGGGGCGGTTTATCAGGGGCTGTTCCGGAACCCCATGGTCTCGCCCGACATCCTGGGGGCCTCCGCTGGGGCGTGCTTCGGAGCGGCGCTGGCCATCCTTTTTCCCCTCCCGTTCGTCCTAGTTCAGCTTTCGGCGTTTTGTTTCGGCCTGGCTGCCGTAGCCCTTTCCTATGCTATTTGTCTGCTCGTGAGCCGCGGCAAGGAGTCTCTGTTGGTCCTGGTGCCGGCCGGCATCGTCATCGCCACGCTTTTCTCCTCGCTCGTCAGCCTCGGCAAGTACGTCGCCGACCCCTTCGGGAAGCTGCCCGAGATTACGTACTGGCTGATGGGCGGCCTGTCCTCGGTGACCGGGAAGGACGCGCGGCTGCTGCTGCCTCCCTGCGTATTGGGGCTCCTGCCCCTCGTGTTGCTTCGCTGGCAGCTCAACGCCATGGCCTTCGGGGACGAGGAGGCCCAGGCCATGGGGCTCGACACCGTGCGTCTGAGGGCCGTCTTCATCTCCGCCGCAACGCTGCTGACGGCGTCCTCCGTCGCGGTCGGCGGGATGATCGGGTGGATAGGACTGGTCATCCCCCACCTGGCCCGAATGCTCACGGGCCCCAACTGCCGGGATTTGATCCCCACCTCCTTTCTGGTCGGAAGCTGTTTTCTCCTCTTCGTCGACAACCTGGCGCGCCTTTTCTTCACGAGCGAGATACCCCTGGGGATCCTGACGTCCTTGATCGGGGCGCCCTTCTTCGTCTACCTCCTCTTCCGGTGCAGGAAGGGATGGGTATGAGGCTCGAGGCCGTGGAGGTCCGCGCCGGTTATGGACGGCGCGACGTCCTGGGCGGCGTGTCGTTTGCCCTGGAGACGGGCGAGGCGCTTTGTCTGCTTGGGCCGAACGGGGTCGGGAAATCGACGCTGTTCAAGTCCCTTTTGGGGTTCCTGCCCCTGCACGGCGGCTCGTTCCTGATCGACGGGAAAAGGGTTCCGTATCGGGACCGCAAGGGGATGGCGAAGCTCATCGGTTACGTCCCTCAGAGCCACGAGCCCCCCTTTCCCTTTCGTGTCCTCGACGTCGTTGTGATGGGGAGCCTGGCCCGATCCGGAATCTTTTCGGGCCCCTCGCGGGAGGAGTTCGGGCGGGCGGCCCGAATCCTCGACCGGCTGGGGGCCTCCCACCTGAGGAACTGCGTTTACACGGAGATCAGCGGCGGAGAGAGGCAGATGGTGCTCATCGCCCGTACCCTTATGCAGGAGCCGCATTTTTTGGTCATGGACGAACCGACCGCGAACCTGGACTTCGGGAACCAGATGCGCGTGCTCCAGCAGGTGAGGCTGCTGGCCCGGAGCGGAATGGGGATCATGATGACCTCCCATGCGCCCGATCACGCGTTCTTCTGTTGTTCCCGTGCCGCGATCCTGAGTCCGGGGCTTCCTTTCCGGGTCGGAGCGGTCGAGGAGGTGCTGACGGAGCCCGCTCTGCGGGAGGCCTACGGCATAGATGTGCGGATACTCCGGCGGCGGGAGGGCGGATGGACCATCAAGACCTGTGTCCCGGTTCCATGGGAGTCGCCGGAGGGATGAGGCCGTGGGGCGTCGGAGGACGCCGATTTCGGGAGGTCGGCCGCCGCGGTGGTTTGGGCCGGCCCGATAGGGAAGGGGGACCTTTGATGATGAGGCGGTACTTATTGAAACTGGCGGCTTTTCTGCTGGGGATTGCGGTTCTGGCGGGACTCGGCGGAGCGGCCGGGGCGGGGGAGACGGTGGTCGATGCCGCAGGGCGCGACGTCGCCGTTCCCGGAAAGGTGGACCGTCTGGCGATCACCTGTTATGGTGGAACCACCCATGAGGTCGCCGTCCTGGGGTGTGCGGAGAAGATCGTGGCCCAGCCCGGCATGACGCGCTTCCCGCAGCTGCTCAGGATGTTTCCCCGGTTCGCGGAGGTCGTGGACCCCGGCTCCTTCGACAAGGTCAACGTCGAGGAGCTGATGAAGGCGGCGCCGGATCTCGTCCTCGTGGGGGTCAGCTCCAAGAAGGGAAACAGGCTGATCGAGGAGGCCGGAATGCCCACCTATACGATGCTCATCGGCTGGGCGGCGGTGGACAAGCTGAAGCAGGAGTTTCTGAACCTGGGCACGATCCTGGGCCGGGAGGCGGAGGCCAGGAGGCTTGTGGACTACTGGAACGAAAAACTGGGATGGGTGGAGACCCTGGTGGGGCGCGTCCCGGAGGAAGAGCGCAAGGTGGTCTACTACACCGGAAAGACCATCACGAAGGCGAGCGCCAGCGATTGGGGATGGCACTGGATTCGCGGCTCCGGCGGCATCTGCGCCCTGGAGGAGACCCCGAAGGGCGAGATCGGCGTCGAGCAGGTCATGCGGATCGACCCGGACATCATCGTGACCCAGCAGGGAAACGGGACGGCCGATATCCTGGAGGACCCCAGGATACAGGACCTCAAGGCCGTCAAAAACAAGGCCGTCCACGAGTGTCCCATCGGAGCCTTCTGGTGGGACCGCCCCTCTCCGGAGTCTCCGCTGGGCTTCATGTGGCTGGCCAAGCTGCTCTATCCGGATTATACCCGGGAGATCGACCTGGAAAAGGAGACCCGGGAGTTTTTCAGGGAGTTCTATCGCTATGAGCTGACGGACGAGGAGTACCGCTCGTTCTTCGGCAGGGAGCCCGCCCTTTGAGTCTCCGTTTGGGGTACGGGGCGCGCGCACTGCCGTGGCCCGTGCGCTGTTGAGTCGTGCAAGCGTTGGAAGGTGAGGGAACGGACATGCTGGAAGCCTCCGGCGGAGGGCGTTATTTTACGGTCAAGCTGAGCCTGCTCTATCTGCTCATCCTCGCGGCCGGAATCCTCGCATTCCGGGTCGGGCGTTTTGCGATCTCCCCCGGGACCCTGGCGGAGATCGTCCTCTCGCGTCTCGGGATGGCGGCCCCGAACGGGGACCCAACGCTCGAGACCGTCGTCCTGAACGTGCGCCTGCCCCGCATCCTGCTGGCGATCCTGACGGGGGGCGCCCTCTCCGCGGCCGGGGCGTCGTACCAGACGCTCTTCAAGAACCCCATGGTCTCGCCGGACCTGCTGGGGGTCTCCGCCGGGGCTGGGTTCGGGGCCGCCCTCGCGATGCTGAACAACCTCGCCTGGTGGCAGGTCCAGGTCTCGGCCTTCGCGTTCGGGAGCCTGGCGGTCCTGATGGCGAGCGCCATCGGCTACGCCTTCGCACGACAGGAGATCACGGTGATGGTCCTGGGCGGCATCGTCGTCTCCAGCCTCTTCCAGGCGCTCCTCTCCATACTCAAGACGATGGCGGACACGGACAATGTCCTGCCCTCCATCACCTTCTGGCTGATGGGGAGCCTGGGGCGGGGCTCCAACCACGACGTCCTGGTCCTGCTGCCGTTCCTGGCGGTCTCCCTGCTCCTCCTGTTCCTCTTTCGCTACTCCATCAACGCCCTGGCCGCGGGCAACGAGGAGGCGGCTGCCCTGGGGGTGAACGTGGGGCTGATCAAGGCGGTCGTCATCCTCGCCTCCACCCTGATGACGGTCGTCTCGGTCAGCATCTGCGGCATCGTCGGATGGGTCGGCATGGTCGTGCCGCACATCGCCCGCCTGCTGGTGGGGGCCGACTACTCGCGGCTTCTCGCGACCTCGTTCGGCGTCGGCGCCCTCTTCCTGCTCGGGATGGACACGATCGTCCGGGGCGTTCCGGGGGTGGAGCTGCCGCTGGGCGTGCTGACGGCCCTGGTGGGGACCCCCATCTTCGTGGTCCTGCTCTCCCGGGTCCGCAAGGGGTGGCTCTAGTGCTGGAGGCGCAGGGGGTCGGCTTTCGTTATCATCGCGGCCGGATCGTGCTGAGGGACATATCCTTCACCCTGCCCGCGGGGCGCGTGATGTGCCTGCTGGGCCCGAACGGCACCGGGAAGACCACGCTGCTCCGCTGTCTGCTGGGCCTGCTGCGGCCGGACGAGGGGCGGTTCCTCTGGGACGGGCGGGATCTGTCCGCCCTGACGCGCCGCGCCTGCGCCCGCCTGATGGCCTACGTGCCGCAGTCCTCGGCCCTGACCTTTCCGTATGAGGTCCAGGAGGTCGTGCTGATGGGGCGGGTCGCGCACCTGGGACTCGGGAACGCCCCAGGCCGCGAGGACCGGCGGAAGGCGGCCCTCGCCATGGAGCGCCTGGAGATAGGACACCTGAGGGGCCACGTGTTTCAGCATCTGAGCGGGGGCGAGAGGCAGATGGTGCTGATGGCGAGGGCTCTGGCCCAGGAGGCGCGGCTCCTGGTGCTGGACGAGCCCACCGCGAACCTCGACTTCGGCAATCAGGTGCGGGCGCTTGGGACGATACGGGGCCTCGCCCGGCAGGGCTACGCCGTGCTGATGACCTCCCACTCGCCGGACCACGCCTTTCTCACCGCGCACGAGGTGCTTCTGCTGAAGGACGGCGCCGTGTTCGCGCAGGGGGCGCCGGACGCGGTCATCGACGACGCGGTTCTGTCCGGACTCTACGACACCCCGACCGTCGTCGCCCGCGCGCCCGTCGCCGGAGGCGGGTACGTGAAGGTCTGCGTTCCCGTCCTGGACGACGGGGGAATCCCGGCGGGGGAAACGATGCGGAAAATGGGAGCAAAAATGAAGGAGGCGTAGTATCATGAGGATCGGAAGGAACATGAGGAAGTTTGTACTGCGGTTGGGGGTTTTGTCCTTCTGCCTGGCGCTTGCCGTATCGGTCGGCGCTGGCCCCGTGTTTTCGCCCTGGAAGGCGCTGGCCGCGGAGGCGGCGTCGGCCGACGTCAGGACGGTCGTCGACATGGCGGGGCGGTCCGTCGTGCTTCCGGCGGAGATTCACCGCATCGGGACCCTGGGGGCTGTCGGGGTCCTGAACGCGTTCGTGGAGCTGATGGGCGAGGGCAGCAAGATCTACAACCAGATGTCCGCCAACTTCACCAAGACCGACCGGTGGAAGATGCAGTACCAGTTTGCCCCCCAGATCGCGAATGGTCCCCTGTTCGAGGACGCCAACAGGGAGCTGCTGCTGGAGAACATCCTCCAGGCCCGGACCGACGTGTGCTTCGCGATGACGAAGGAGACCGCCCAGGTGCTGGAGCGGAACGGGGTCGCCTGCGTCTATCTGGAGTGGAAGAACGTCGACGACGTGAAGAAGGCCGTGACCCTGATGGGCGAGGTGCTGAACAAGAAGGAGACGGCGGACACCTACATCGCCTATTTCGACGAAAAGCTCGCCCAGGCCGCCTCCCTGACGTCCGGCATCCCGGAGAAGGACCGGCTGAAGGTGCTCTACGGCGACCCCGTGGGGTTCACGCAGCCCCATATCATCGCGGAATGGTGGATACGGGAGGCGGGCGGCATCAGCGTCACCGACGACGGGCGGTCGTCCGGCGAGAGGCGGACCTACACCCTGGAGGACCTGTTGCTCTGGAACCCCGACGTGATCGTCGCCAACACCGCCAGGCAGATCGAGGAGATGCGGGGGAACCCCAACTACCGCGGGGTCGCCGCCGTGAAGAACGGCAGGTGTTATGTCATGCCTAGCGTGGCCGTCGGTTGGGGCAGTCGGACGGTGGAGCAGCCTCTAAGCATCCTGTGGATGATGAACAAGCTCTATCCTGAGCTCATGCCCGAGGCGACCCTGAGGGAGGAGATCCGCAAATTCTACTCCACCTTCTTCCTGTACGACATGAGCGACGCGCAGATATCGGAGATCATCGACGGAAAGTGATTCGGGCAAAAGTCGGCCGGGGGCCTGAGCGGTCCCCTGCCTTGCCCGTGAATCCTGGGATTGAAAACTTTCGCGGCGGGAGGTCGATAGCGTGACGGACGTGCTGTTGAAGGATACTGTAGCGGCGGTGCGGGGCCGCCTGGGCGGCGAGTTGGACGGGATGACCGTCGAACGCGCCGTGCTGGGAATTTTCTTCACGGGGGTCAAACTCAGTGACGGACATGGCGGGCTCTCCTTCACGCCGATCAAGGAGATTCCTCAGGCGGTCTGCTGTCCCAGCTCCGCCCGGGAGATGCCCCTGTCCGGCAAACTGAGGGGGCGTCCTGTCGGCGCTTTCCTGGACGACCTCTCCTGCGGGAACGTCCTGCGCGAGGCGCTGGGGGTCGCGGTCCTGAACGCCCTGAGCGCTGCCTGCTGGGATCGGATGCCCTCGAAACCCTACGAGCTGTCCCTGGGGAGGGATGCGTTTGACGACGTCGAGCTGCCGAGGGGCGGCTGCGCGGTCGTGGTCGGGGCGCTGGTCCCGATGCTGAAGCGCCTTTTGGCGGAGTCGGTCGATTTCCGGGTGCTGGAGCAGGACCCGAGGACCCTCAAGGAGCGCGAGATGCCCCATTACGTTCCGGCCGACCGGGCGTCCGAGGTGGTGCCGCAGGCGGATCTTTTGGTCGTGACGGGGACGACCGTCCTCAACGGCACCCTGTCCGGCCTGCTGGAGATGGCGCGGCCGGACGCCCAGGTCGTCGTGGCGGGACCGACGGCGAGCATGCTCCCCGAGGCCTTTTTCGAGCGAGGGGTCGACGTCCTGGGCGGGGTTCTGGTGACCCGCCCGGACGAGCTGCTGGACATCGTCGCCGAGGGCGGTTCCGGCTACCATTTCTTCGGGCGCTATGCGGAGCGCATGGTGATCCGCAGGCCTGGGCCTTGAGCGAGCCCTTATCCCTCTATGTCCTCCTTGTCGGACACTTCACGACCCGCTGAGGCCGAGGGGAGCAATCCGCCCGGAAGCATGGCCCTGAGCCGGTCGGTCACGACCGCGCCCAGAAAGCACTTGATGAGGTCCCCCGGGAGAGGAAGCAGGAAGCAGTAATAGAACAGGGCTTTGACGCCGAAGGGGGTCTTGAGATAATAGTTGGCGATGGGGTAGTAGTAGGCCATCCCCAGAGCATAGAGCACCGCCAGGTTCGTCAGGCCGGCGAGCATCCAGGTCCTCATTCCCGGCCTCAGGCGCTCGGCGACGAAGCCTGCGGCCCAGGCCCCGGCGATGAAGCCGACGAGGTAGCCAAACGTGGGGTGCAGCACGTAGGCGACGCCCCCGCTGCCGCCGGCGAAGATCGGCAGCCCGGCGAGCCCCGCAAGGACATAGCCCGCCGCGGCGAACGCACCGAGCTTCCGCCCCAGGAGCAGGGCGGCGAGGTTGGTGAAGAAGAACTGCAGCGTCAGCGTCAGCATGGGCAGCGGAATCCGAATGTACGCCCCCACGGCGGTCAGCGCGGAGAAGAGCGCGCAGAGGACCAGCTCCCGCGTGCTCAGAAATTTTCCTTTTCTCATCTAAAATCTCTCCCCAAATCAACATGGGGGCCTTGCCCCCATACCCCCAGCCAGGGAACAAGTTCCCCGGCGCCCCTTTTTAATGCATTCGAACCGGGCGCACCTGATGCACCTCTCCGGACCTCAGGGGTACGACCGTCCCGTCCTCCTCCCGAAGGAGCAGGCAGCCCTGCGCGTCGATATCCAGGGCCAGCCCGCGGCACTCCGCCCCGTCCCGCATGAAGCGGACCTCCCGCCCCAGGAGCAGGGAACGGTCCCGGTACTCCCGGATCAGTTCGGGGTCGCCGAGGCGCTCCTGACAGTCCATCAGACGTTCCGCAATCCCCGCCGCCAGACGGTTCCGGCTCACGCTTCCCGGAAGGAGGGAGCCCGCGATACGGGCCAGGTCCGGGGAGAAGTCCCGGGTCGAGACGTTGAGGCCGATGCCGACGACGACGCTCTCTATCGTCCCGCTCTCCACGTCGCTGACTGCCTCGGTCAGGATGCCGCAGATCTTGCGCTCCTCGCCGTCGGCTCCTTCCAGGCCGTTGCCCCCATCCAAATAGATGTCGTTCACCCACTTGATGCGGGGGCGGCGGAACGTCAGGGACTCGATGGTCCGGCAGACGGCGACCGCCGCGGCGATGGTCACGGCCTGGAAGCGCTCCAGCTCGATAAGCGGGCGCAGGATCAGGCTCATGTAAAGCCCCGTCCCCGGGGGCGAGAAGAACGAACGTCCGCGCCGGCCGCGCCCCGCCGTCTGCCGGTCCGCGGCGACCAGCGTGCCGTGCGCCCCGCCCGAGAGCGCCAACCCCTTCGCGTAGGTGTTGGTGGAGTCCACGGACGCGAGACACACGACGCCGCGGACGGGGGACCCCTCCGAGAGGCAGGCCCGTATTCCCTCCTCGGACAGGACGTCGCTGTCCGGCTCCATCCGGTAGCCCCTGCGCGTGGACGCTCCGATCTTGTGCCCCTCTTCCCTCAGGGCCCTCACCGCCTTCCAGACCGAGGCCCGCGAGACGGAGAGGCGTTCCGCGACCGATTCCCCGGACAGGGCCTCGCCCCTGTGGTCCTCCAGCATCCTCAGAACCTCGTCCTTCAACGACATCTCCGCACCCCCATATCCGAACATGCGCACCCGCCGAATCGAGCAAAGACTATAGCACGGCGACAGATAAATGTAAACTTAAAGTCTATGTATGGTTTACAATATTGCGGAGAAAAAACGGGGGCCGGAGTTCATCCCCGTGCCCCGTTGAAGAAAGTTAAATTGGAAGAAAGTCAGGGCGGAATACGGTCAGGGCAGCAGGGCGGCGTTCTCCTCCCGTCCCGCGCGCAGGGCGTAATCGCGCGCCCGGAGCCCCGAACGGTTCGAAAGGGCAGCCAGCGCGCCGCGGTCCAGCAGCAGGCGGATGAGGTCGGGAGGGCCCAGGGCGGCTGCGGCCATGAGCGGCGTGACCCCCTCCTCCTCCCACAGGCTGAAGGTTCCGTTGATGTCCGCCCCGGCGTCGAGGAGCAGCCGTACCTTTTCCGCGGAAGGGTGAGGGGACGTGACCGCCGTCTCCAGGGGGCTGCGTCCCGCTCCGTCCTTCAGCCGTACGTCCGCTCCCTTCGACAGCAGAAGCTCCAGTTGCCGCACGGAGGCGGGTTCCCGCGCCGCGGCGTTCAGGGGGCGCTCCCCCTCGGGAAGCCCGCCGGAGAACCCGGCCGGGCCGGGACCGTTGGGGTCGGCGCCGAGCTCGAGGAGGAGCTCGGTCACCTCGGTGAAGGAGCGTCCCTTGTAAAGGGAGAGGAGGAGGGGGGTATCGCCCCCGGGGGCTGGTGCGTCGATCTTTGCCCCGGAGTCCGCGAGCAGGCGGATCACCTCCAGGTGCATGGAGAGCGGGGCGTCCACCCCGGCGCTCACGGTGCGGCAGAGCGGAGGGCAGCCGTGCTCGTCGGGGGCGTTGGGGTCGGCTCCCCCGGCGAGGGCGCTGCGGACCGCCTCGACGTCGCCCATTGCGCAGGAGAACGTCAGGGGATCGGCCCCGGCGGACGGCGCCGTCAGGAGCGACACGGCAAGAAAAAAGGCGGCGATGGGAGGGAACGCCCCACGTCTCTCACATCTCATCTTTGCGGGCCCCCGTTCTACCCGACCTTGCAGATGGCCTTCAGCCCCTTGTAGAACCTGTCGTAGGCCGGGGTCGGAACTCTCTGGATCCGCCCTTCGCGGCAGACGTGCCCGACCAGGAACTCGAGCTCCGTGGTCTTGCCCTGCTCCTGGTCGAGCTGCATGGAGGTCTTGGTGTCGGGGGCGAAGGAGCGGGCCTTTTCCAGGGTCAGGTCCGCAATGTTCTGCGGCAGGGCGACGCCGAGGGACCGGGCCAGGTCCTCGGCCTCCCGGATCAGGTCCATCACGGCGGTCCGTCCCTCGGGGTCCTCGATCACCGCCCCGATCGTCCTGCGGCGAAGCGTCGTGACGGCCGCCAGGGGGGACAGGAACAGGAATTTGGCCCACATCTCGATGTCGATGCGTTCCGTCAGGGTGATCTGAATGCCGGTTTTTCTGAGGATGTGCGCCAGGTCGGCGTAGCGTATGCGGTTCTCCGCCTCGCAGAGCTTTCCGTTGCCGAACAGGAGGCGCTGCACCGTTCCGACCTGCCGGATCGTCCCTGGGGACTCGACGTGGGAGGAGATGTAGAGACAGCCGCCGAGGAGGTCGCAGGGCGGCAGGATGCGTTCGAGGGTCTCACCGGCCGACACGCCGTTGAGCAGAGGGATGACGCGGGTGGAGGGCGAGACGAGGGGAAAGGCGGCCCGGGCCGCCTCCTCGAGCTGATAGCCTTTGGTGGCGAAGAACAGCACGTCGGCGATCCCGGCCTCCGCGGGGTCGCACGTCGCGAGCGCGGGCCGGACGGTGACCGTGCCGTCGGGCCCTGC
>NZ_CALIAA010000094.1 GCF_938040765.1 uncultured Fretibacterium sp. | reverse complement strand
TTGAAGAAGGAGTGTCCTTATGGCAACCCGAAGAGAGCCTCGTTTTAAGCTGTGCCGTCATCTGGGAGTCAATGTCTGCGGTCATCCCAAGGCCATGAAGAGGGTGGATACCAAAAAGCCCATGAGGGGCGGGCAGAAGGTCTCGGAGTATGGGCTCCAGCTGCTCGAGAAACAGAAGATCAAAGCCTATTACGGGATTCTGGAGCGTCAGTTCGCCCGTTACTTCGAGATCGCCAAGAAGAGCCCGGAGATGACCGGCGTGGCGCTGCTCAAGAATCTGGAGTGCCGTTTGGACAACCTCGTCTACCGCATCGGCTTTGCCCGTTCCATCCGTCAGGCCCGGCAGATCGTGAGCCACGGGCATGTCCTGGTGAACGGACAGAAGGTGGATATCCCTTCCTACGGCGTCAAGGTGAACGATGTCATCGCCCTGAAGGAGAAATCCCGGACCAACGCGCTTTTCCAGGATAACTTCCAGGGTCTGGTGGCCTTCAACGTCCCCTACATCGAGAAGAATAAGGAGCAGTTCAGCGCGAAGCTGATTCGTGAGCCCATGCGGGAGGAGCTTCCCATCGATGTGAACGAGATCCTGGCGGTCGAGTTGTACTCCAAGTAATCCTCGAACCGCTTGGACCCCAGAGCCTTGATTCACCCGAACGACGGTGCCGCCTCTTGAGAGGCGGCATTTTTGTGGTTCAGGGCAGAAGGCTCCGGAGGCGCGCCTCCAGCTCCAGCAGGCCGGTCGTGAAGCCGTCGTGCCGGGGGGTGGCCTCGATCTCTCCCGCGGCCGTCCTCGGCATCCGGAAGGGCAGGAGCACGGGGGCGAAGTGCATGTGCTCGGGATGGTGGGCCAGGATTCGCGCCGAGATCCTGTAGAGCTCGAAGCAGTCCGCCAGGGAGACGTGCGCGCGGCACTCCCCGACCTCCGATTCGACTTGCCGCGTGGCCGCCGGGGGCGTCAGGGCCTTTGGGCCGTTGCAGACGACGTCGGCCGCCTCCTGGAGCCTCGGCCACTTGTAGGCGCCGCCACCGCGGCTTCCCGGCCGTTTGGGCAGCGCGCACAGCTCGGTGAGCCCCCGCATGGAGCACCAGCAGCGCAGGGAACTCTGGGCGAGCTCCGGCAAAAAGGCCAGGTCGAACCGCACGTTGTGGACGACGATCCCCTCGACATCCCAGTGTTCCCAGAACTCCATCAGATCGGGCCAATCCTCGATGAAGTGAGGCGCCGAGGGGATGTGCTCCCGCAGGGCCAGGAGCCGCTGGGGCGTCAGGCCGTGGATGCGGAAGAGATAGGGGTTGAAGGCTTCGGTCGGGAGGTAGAAGCGATTGAAGAACGCCAACATGCGCCCCGCCTCGTCGAGGACGATCGACGAGGCGGAGAGCACGGAGGAGCCCGCGTAACCGTTGGTCTCGAGGTCGAAGACGGCGAGGTTCAAACGGTGTTCCTCCCGATCGCGGCGCGGCGTTCGGTCATTGTAAAATCCTCCAATCGAGCCCTCCCGGGCGCATTTGTCAACATGGGGGCT
>NZ_CALIAA010000093.1 GCF_938040765.1 uncultured Fretibacterium sp. | reverse complement strand
ATATGACGCTTTTCGCCTGCATCATCGCCTACCTTCTGGGTTCTGTGCCGAACGGCTTGCTTCTTTGCCGTGCCATCTGGCACATCGACATCCGCGAATATGGCAGCCGCAACATCGGCGCGACGAATGTTTACCGCACGCTGGGCAAGGGGCCGGGGGCGAGGAGATTCACGCGCGCTCGCATTTCCCGGAGCACGCTTACGGGATCGGGCATATTCTGCCCCATCCCGATATGGGGCGGTGGGCGGCGGAGCTCAATCTGCTGCGGACGCTGGTCCGGGAGGTGGAGCTCTGTGCCTGCCGCGCCTTCGAGTCGCGGGAGGGGGTGGAGAGGCCGGACATCGTCAAGGTGCTGAACCGTCTCAGCAGCGCCTTTTACATCCTGACCTACCAATACCTGCCCAAGGGATACGACCGGACGATCCATTTCGCGAGGAAGGACGTACCGAAAAGGGAAGCGCAGTCCCGGTAACGGAATGAACACCCTGCACGTTTTGAAGATCGCCCAGCTTGCCGTCAGGTCCCTGCTTGCCGAGGCCGCGGTCTACCCCAAGCCGGGGTTGGTCACCCCCCTGGACAACGGTTCCTGCGCGGACCGGACCTTCCAGCACTTCATCGACAGCGCCGTGGCGCTTCTTCCCTGTTTCCTCAACTGTGCGTCCATTGGGATGGAAACCCTGGAACTCGGCCCCGAGGACGTGTTCGCCCTGCTGCGCGTGACGGGACGCCAGGGCGAGCAGGAGATGCTGCAGGCGACCGGCGGCGTCGGCACGCACCGGGGGGCGATCTTCCTCTTCGGCCTCCTGTGTGCGGCGGCGGGCCGTCTCGCGGCCCAGGAACGGGAACTGACCCCCAGGGCCCTGGCCCTGGCCGCATCCTCCTTCGTGCGGGGAATCGTGGGACGGGAACTGGGCGGCCTGAATCTGGAGAGCTGCGGGACGGCGGAGGAGCGCGCCTTCGTCCTCTACGGGTTGGAGGGACCGAGGGGCGAGGCGGAACGGGGGTTCCCCATGACCTTGCGGGCCGCGGACCTGATGCGGAGGCTCGAGGAGGAGCATGGCGATGCCCTCACGTTCCGGGAACGTGCGGCGCACACCCTGATCTTCATCCTCTCCGAGAACGCGGACGGCGCCCTGGTGTCGCAGGGCGGGCTGGACGCCATGCTGAGCGTTCAGGCGGAGGCGCGAAAGGCCCTTGCGTCCGGTGGAATGCTCTCTCCCTCCGGTCGGGCCGGGATTGTGGAGATGGAAAGCGGGCTTGCGGGGCGCGGGCTGTGCCCCGAGGGCGGGGCCGATATCCTTGCGGCCGCGCTGTTTCTCGGCGCCGCTCACTCCTGCCTGCGGAACTGAGGAAACGGGGGACGCCCGTTTTGGTCGGTCAGTACCTCAGACCGTAGGCCGGATAGTAGACCCTCTGGTCGCTCAGGCCCTCCTTCTGGGCGGCCAGGGCCGCCTGTCCCTGTTCTCCCATGTTATAGGAGAGCACGGAGGTCAGGACGTGGACGACGAACATGGGGCCGATCAGGCTGCTGCCGAAGGTCGGGGAACGGTCCCCGGCGTAGAAGGAAAGGTAGGAATGCCCGCATATGGGGGCGGCGGGACTGTCCGTCAGGGTGATGATGCGGGTGCCCCGCCGGGCTGTGGCCTCGACGGCCTCCGTGACCTCGATGACGTAGCTGGGAAGCTCGCAGACGATCAGCATGTCGTTCTCCCCGACGGCCCGGGACTGTTCGATGAGCGAGACGGACCCCCGGCGCATGAGGACCGTCTTGAGCCCCAGTTCCGTGAAACGGGTGTAGAACCACTCCGAGACCAGGGCCGAGATCCCCCATCCCATGCAGTAGATCGCGTCGGCCTTTTTGGCCGCCTCGCAGAAGGTGACGATGGCCTTGGAGGAGAGGCTGTTGCGGGTCTCCTCCAGGTTGGCCTGCTCCAGACGGCAGAGGTCCTGGGGGATGTGGGTGTCCTGAACCTCCCCGGCGATGGCGGAGGGAGCGACCTGCGCGAGCAGGGCTTCCTTGAGGACGACCTTCAGGTCGGCGTATCCCTCGAACCCGAGCATGCGCGCGACCCGCACCAGCTGCGCCTTGGATACCGAAAGCCTCTCGGCGACCTCGCCGATGGAATGGAAAGCGACCTCCGAGGAGTTGCCCAGAAGATATTCCGCGACGCGACGGGTCTTCGTGGGAAACGTGTCCATCCTGTCCCGAATCTGTTTTTCCAGGTCCTGAATGTTCATTGTTCCGTCCCCTCCTCCTTCTCGGTCTCGAGCATGGCCTCGACCTCGTGTCGCCAGGGCATGGAGGGCTGGGCTCCGAAGCGTGTGCAGGCCAGGGCTCCGGCCCCGGCGGCGAAGCGGACGGCCCGTTCCGGCGGCATCCCCTCCGCCATCCCCACGCTCAGTGCCGCGCAGAAGGCATCCCGGGCCCCGGTGGAGTCCACGGCTTTAACCGTAAAGGACTTGAACGCAAAGGTCTTCCCCCCCCGCGAGCACACCACCCCTCCCTGGGCGCTCCGCGTCACCACGACGGTCTTGACGCCCCGTGCGACGAGCTGATGGGCCAGCTCGGCGATCCGGTCCTCCGGAAGGGGATCGCCGCCCGAACGGTTGGACGGGGTGCCCGAATTGGACGAATAGAAGCCAAGGGCCGCCTGATTCAGGATCAGGCAGTCCACCATGTGCCAGACCTCCGGCGGCAGGGGGAAGGGCGGCTCGGCGGACAGGAGGGTCCTGCATCCCATGCGCCGGGCCAGCCGCAGCCCGTAGGCTACGGTCTCCGGAGGGCTCTCCAGCTGGAACAGCGCGGAATCGACCGCCTTGAAGAGGTCCTTGGCCCGGTCCAGGACCGCCTCGTCGAGGAAGGCATTGGCGCCCTGGGAGAGGACGATGGCGTTCGCCCCGCCGTCCAGGACGGTGACGACGGCAACGCCCGTCCCCGCCTCGGAACGCTCCTCCAGGTGCTCGCAGCCGACCTTGTTCTCCGTCAGCGTCGTCCGCAGTTTTTTCCCGAAGTCGTCGTTGCCGACGCAGCCGATCATGTGCGCCTCGGCCCGGAGGCGCGCACAGGCCAGCGCCTGATTGGCCCCCTTTCCGCCCCCGGTCATACCGAACGCGCCCCCCAGGAGGGTCTCCCCCAGATAGGGCTGGCGCGGCGCCCGGATGACCAAATCCATATTCAAAGAGCCGACGACTGCGATGGCGGCCACACGAAAAGCCCCTTTCAGCTTGGTGTTTTTAATCTTGTTATGATACCATATTCTCGGGAAGCCCGCCCCGTCGGGGTCGCTTTTTCTCCTCGAAAGTCTTGTCGGATGCGGAGGTCGGGCGCTTGGCGCGCCTCTGCCCCGGGGTAGGAATCAGGCTTCCCTGCGTTATCGCCCCAAAGGGGAATCCTTCGCGAGGTGAAATTGAATGCCCTTTCAGCTTCCTGAATATCTGGCTCCCGATTTTGACGCACCGAAATTCCGTCAGGCCCCGTCCGCCCGCACCGCCCCCGCCCCCCGGGACGGGATTGCCCCGGAGGGGTTTCATGCCATGTCCATCTTCCCCGAATACTTCAAGGTGGGGGAGCGTTGGCTGCTTCCCGAGGAGAGCCGCATGGACTGCGTTGCCGTTCCGAGGGGGGATTGGATCGACATCGTGGAGTTCCGCCGCCTGAAGGCCGGGGAACCGGTGTTCGTGGGACGCACGGAGGACGGCAGCGAAGGGATCTACATGCACACCGAGGCGTTTCGGGAAGAGGAGGATGGGGGGGGCGACGCGTTTGCCTTCCGCTCCGGCCGATCGAGGGAGACCGCCTATTCCCGGGACTACGACGCCCTTTACGAGCTGCTTCGGCACGAGCGGGAACATGGATTCGTCGTCTGGGTGCTCGGCCCCGCGGTCTCCTTCGACTACGATTCCCGAAATGCCATGGCCTCCCTCATCGATGCGGGCTATGTCCACGCGCTCCTGGCCGGGAACGCCCTGGGGACCCACGACCTCGAAGGGGCGATGTTCGGAACGGCCCTGGGGCAGGACATCTATACCCAGGAGGCCCGGCAGAACGGGCACTACCATCATCTGGACCTCATCAACAGGGCCCGCCGCCATGGATCCGTCGAGGCCCTTATCCGGGAGGCCGGTCTGAAGGACGGCATCCTTCGCGCCGCGCAGGGGAAGGGCATCCCCATCGTCCTCGCGGGCTCCATCCGTGACGACGGCCCCCTCCCCGGCGTCTTCGGGGACGTGTATGAGGCCCAGGACGCCATGAGGAGCCAGCTTCGCAGGGCCACGACCGTGATTGCCCTCGCCACGCAGCTGCACACCATCGCCTCGGGCAACATGACCCCGTCCTATACGGTACGGGATGGCCGGGTACGTCCCGTTTACATCTATTCCATCGACATCTCCGAGTTTGCCGTCAACAAGCTTCGGGACAGGGGAACGCTGTCCGTCACCCCCATCGTGACCAACGCCCAGGATTTTCTGGTGCACCTGAAGAACAACCTCGGGAACCTCGCGGCCCCTGCGGCCTCCGTTCCCTCCGGCCCGAACGGCGACATCGGCCGCAAGACGGCCGTGCAGGGGCATGGAGGTGACCGCCCGTGAACCTGCCCCGCCTGATCCTTGCCGACGACATCGAGGACCAGCGGGCCGTACCACCCTCGGTTCTTCTGGTCCAGGCCATGAAAAGCCGCGGCATGTGCCTGAACATCTTTATGAGCTCCCGTAAGGAGGAGGACCTGCGCCTGATGGAGCTGCTGTCCGGAGACGCCGTCACGTGCATCGATGCCTACACGGCCGGAAATGCGAAGAACCTGAAGGCACTTCTCCAGCGCAGAAGCACGCCCGATGCCATCGGCCTCATCTGCGTCCCGCTGGGAAAGAGGATCGGCGACAAGCTATTTCAGGTCTATCCGGAACCCCTGGAGCTTGCAAAGGTCCTGAACTGCGGGATCCTCCCGGTCCTTCATGCCTCGGCCTCCGCAGCCGTCACGACAGGCCGGGCTTTGTCCATGCTTTCTTCGGTCTCCGAGATGAGGAAAGATGTCGTACAGGGTCTGCTTTTTGCCTCGATAAGGAACCCCAGAGAGTTTCAGCTTCTGGAGCAGGAGTACAACCGGCGTTCTCCGATACTCAGCCTGGGCTACATTCCCAAGAGCGCAGAGCGCGACATGCCCACGATGCCGGAGATGTCTCCGCGCAGCGCGTCGATGAAGCTGCTTCAGCTGAAGAGCGCGGCACTGCAGCTCGGAAATGCGGCCAGACAGGTGGAGTGGCAGATCATCGAGGCCATGGCCCGTTTGAACGAGGCCTGGACGCCGGTGGAAGGCCCGGAGTATTCCGCCTGCCGTCTCGACGTCGCCGTGATCAACAGGGATGTAGCGCTCGAGGGGGAGGAGAGCCTCGAGGCCTTCCGCGCTTTGGGCTGCACGGTCCGCCCCTGCAATCCCGAGCAGGATCCCTTCCCAGAATCCGCGGATGTCCTCTATTTCCCCCATGCCATGACCGACGTCGCCGCCGGACGTATCCTTTCGAGCCCCGGTTTTCGGCAGGGGCTCCTGGAGAGCATTCGAGACAACAAGCCGATCCTGGCGGTGGGCTCCTCCGCCGTTCTCTTCGGGCAGCACTACCGGACGGCGGTGCATAGCACGCTGGAGGGGCTGGGGCTCTTTCCCTTCCAGGCCCATCATGTGCCCGCGGAGACGGAGCGCGGCGTACGCAGGATCGAGATCCGCGGGACGAAGGACACTCCTTTTATCCGAGAGAATGAAAAACTGCGCGGATACGAGGTCGGAGGGTTCGCCCTCGCCAACCCCGGCAATCCGGACCAGTACTGTTTCGCCTATCGCAATATGAACTCCGAGGCCGAGACGGGCGTCTCCGGCTGGAGTCAGGGCTGCTGCTTCGTCACAGGGCTCAGGCCGGACCTCTGGAGCAACCTGGGCGTCCTTTACCGCTGGCTGTCGCAGAGAAGACGCTGATGGTGAAAATGCCGGGTCCGTTCGTTAACG
>NZ_CALIAA010000092.1 GCF_938040765.1 uncultured Fretibacterium sp. | reverse complement strand
AAATGACTTTCATGAGTCCGCATGCGGCGGGTCCGCCGCGCCGCGGAGATTTTATGCAGGAGGTGGCGGGATGATCAATATCATCTGGTTCGGTTTATTGTTCATCGGCATCGTGGTGGGGATCGCGACCGGCAACGTCGAAGCCATTACGAAAGCGGCGATCGACAGCGCCAACACGGGAGTGGAGCTCTCCATCGGCCTGATCGGGGTGATGACCCTGTGGCTCGGCATGATGAAGATCGCGGAGGCCGCCGGCCTGGTGCGCAAGCTGGCCCTCATGCTCAAACCCCTGATGGTGCGTCTGTTCCCGGACGTTCCTCCCGACCATCCGGCCATGGGCTCCATCCTGATGAACCTGGCGGCCAACGTCTTCGGCTTGGGAAATGCGGCGACGCCCTTCGGCATTCGGGCGATGCAGGACCTTCAGGAGCTCAACACCACCGAGGACACCGCGACGGACTCCATGTGTACGTTCCTGGCGATCAACACCTCCTCGGTGACGCTGATCCCCGCGACGACGATCGCCTATCGGGTGGCGGCCGGGTCTTCCAATGCCGTCGAGATCATCGGCCCCACGATCGTAGCCACCCTCGTCTCCACGATCGTGGCGGTGATCGCCGCCAGGACGATGTCCCGGATGCGGCGCTTCCGTGTGAGCAAGCCGGACAAAATTTTCGACGAGGCGTTTTCGAATCCTGCGGCGGACGCCGAGTAGGGGGGAAGGACATGTTCGTCAATGTCGTCAATGCGATCTCGCTGTACGCCATTCCCGTCATTATCCTGGTTATCTGTACCTATGGCGTCGTTAAAAAGGTCAAGGTCTACGAGACCTTTACGGAGGGCGCCAAGGAGGGTTTCTACACGGGCGTCCGCATCATCCCCTTCCTCGTGGCGATGCTGGTCGCGATCGGCGTGTTCCGCGCCTCCGGGGCCATGGGGTATCTCGCGAAGCTGCTGGGGCCCCTGACGGAGCTGATCGGCATGCCGGCGGAGGTCCTGCCCATGGCGATCATGCGTCCCCTCTCCGGCGGCGGGGCCAACGGCATCATGAACGAGCTGTTCAAGGTTCACGGCCCGGATTCCCTGATCGGACGCATGGCCTCGATCATGTCCGGGGCGACGGACACGACGTTCTACGTCCTGGCCGTCTACTTCGGGGCCGTCGGCGTCCGCAGGACGCGCCACGCGCTTCCCTGCGGGCTCCTCGCCGATCTCGCCGGGATGCTGGCCGCCGTCTTCATCACCAACCTGATGTTCTGAGCCGGGAGCGCGAAAGAGGATGACGATGATCTATCCCGAGAAACTGCGGGAGGGTGGGACGGTCGCCCTCCTGGCGCCCTCGTCCCCGATCTCGGCGGAGGATGCCGCGGGGTGCCGGCGCTGCTTCGAGGAGCTTGGATACGGAGTGCGCGTGAGCGGGCTCGTCTCGGCGGCCCTGCACGGCTATGAGGCCGGGGAACCGGAGGCGCGTGCGGAGGAGCTGAACGCGGCCTTCGCCGACCCCGGCGTGAAGGCGATCTTCTGTCTCCGGGGCGGAAACTCCGCCTGCCGCGTGCTGGAGCATGTGGACCTGGATGCGGTTCGGGCCAACCCCAAGATCTTCGTCGGGTACAGCGACATCACTCCCTTTCACGTCCTGTTCAATCAAAGGGCGGACCTGATCACCTTTCACGGTCCCATGGTGAAGTCGAACATGCTCCGGGATTTCGACGCGTTCTCGCGTGCGAGCCTCGACGCGGCGCTGTCGATGGAGCCCGGCTCCGAGATGGAATTTCGCAACCCCGAGGGAAGCGCAATCGAGGAAGTTTGCGGGGGCGTCGCCGAGGGGCGTCTCGCCGGGGGCAACCTGGCGCTGCTGACCTCGCTCCTGGGGACGCCCTACGCGGTGGACACACGGGGAAAGATACTGCTGATCGAGGATGTGGGGGAGACCGTCCCCCGCGTGGCGCGGATGCTCCACCACCTGCGCCTCTCCGGGAAGTTCGAGGAGGCGGCGGGCGTGCTGATCGGGGACTTTACGGATTGCCCGAACACGGCGGAGCCGGCCTACGACGTGAAGGCCCTGATGCGCGACTTCTTCTCCGGCTTCGGGAAGCCCGTCCTTGCGGGGGTCCGGACCGGGCATGATTTTCCGATGGCGACGCTGCCCCTGGGGATGCGCTGCCGCGTCGATGCGGCGAGGGGAAGCATAAGGTTCTTCCGGGACTGAGGGACGAGAATCCTGCGGCCTCTGCTCCGAATGCCTGTGGCCCGTTGCACTGAAGGAAAGGATTGGGGCCTTTTTTCGCAGGTTTTCACTAGGGCGGCCTCTGAGGCGCCGGGCAAACCAAAAAGAGAGCGCAGGGTGCCGAAGTTCTCCCCTGTCCCGTTTTGGCTTGCCCTTTACCCGCCGCCTGGGGCTTCTTCCAATTCCAAATCACTTGTAGGCAAGGCGGCTTTTGCGAACCGTAGCGGATAAGCAGACCGCCAACGAGCGTAGCGAGTTGAGCGGGTCGCTTAGTTTCTTCACCAGGCGTACAGAAAAGTACGTCGAGCAAGGTGAGCAAAAACAACGCAGCATACGAACGATTTAGATATTGAAATTATTTCTTCGGCTCGGCGTCCTGATCCCCGAAGCCAACGGCCTTCAGCCAGTCCGTCGGATAGCCCAGGGGCTCCAGGGTATCGGAGGTGATCCGGTAGCCGTCGTTGTACTTGCCCACAAGGTTCCAGGCCAGCGCCCACCAATCCTTGTCCAGCTGCGTCATGTAATCGCCGACGTGCTTCGTGATCATCTCGGACGCCTTCTTGGGATCCTTCTTGTAGAGCTCGGCGGCCTTCTTCTCGAAGTCGGCCTGCTCCGCGAAGAACTTGCCCTCGAGGCGCTTCTGCTCGGCGCGGATGTCCCCGATCATCGCGGCGAAGTTGAGGTCCGCCCAGTTGCCCACGAAGTTGAACGCCCACCACGTGGACTTGGGGTCGAACTTGATGCGGTCGCCGGTGTTGTAGGACTCGGGGACCTTCTTCGTCCCCGCGTAGATGGGCACGTAGCACGTCGTGATGGGCTGGTCCTCTCCGAACCACGCCACGGCCGCCAGGGGCTCGGGCAGAGTATCGCGCACCTGGCCGACGAAGCTGTAGGAGCAGCGGAACAGGCTGATGGAACGGTTCCAGTCGTTGCCCTTGCGGTCCTCGGGCTTCATGTCCTTGGTAACGGCATAGCGCGTGGGGGTCCCGAACGGCCCTGCGGCCATGCCCTTGGTCATGTCGAAGCGCGTCCCCTCCAGGACGTCGCGGCAGAGCACCATGAGATCCTGGGGGGCAACCGGCTTGTCGGGCTTCTGGAACAGCGGGTACTGCTCGGCCGCATCCTCCGCCAGCTTCACGCTGGGGGACAGCAGGTTGTAGGCGCGCCACTCGCGGCGCTGCTGATAGTAGGGGGAGCCGTAGGGCTCGGGGTTGTAGAGCTTATGGAAGACGAAGGGCTCGCCCTCCTTCCACCAGCCCTGCTCCTCGGCGAAGGACTTGACGTTGGAGGAATACATGTAGTTGTCCTTGTCGTCGAAGTCGATCTCCGCGATGCGGGAGCGGTTGGAGCCCATCGCGTAGCTGTCGTCCGGGCAGCGCACCGCGGCCCAGACCGCGCCGGGCTTGCCAGACTCCGGCGTCCACAGGGGGCCGGGGCCCGTGATCTCGAACAGCCAGATCTCGTCCTTGTCGCCGACCGTAAGGGCCTCGCCGCCGTCGGCATAGCCGTACTTCTCCGCCAGCTCGCCCATGATCCTGATGACCTCGCGGGCCGTAGCCCCGCGCTGAAGGCCCAGGACCTGCAGCTGCTCGATCATGAAGATGGCGTTCTGGCACTCGTTCTCCTCACGGCCTCCCCACGTGTACTCGCCCATCACCACGGACTTCTCGTTCATGATAGGGTACCCCACGTGGAAGTAGGTGTAGGTCTTCTCGACCTGGGGGATCTCCCCCACCTTCTTCAGTTCCTTGCCCGGGCGGGTCTGATAGCAGATGTTGTGATAGACGGGGACCATCTCCCCCTTCTTGTGGCTGCCGCCGGGGATGACCTTCAGCCGATGGTCGTACCAGCCGTCGCAGGTGTAGGACACCAGCACGGACCCGTCGGCCGTCGCCTTCTTGCCCACCATCACCGACGTGCACGCCAGTGCCGCGCCGGCCATCGTCAGGCACAGCACCGCGCCCAGAACAAGAACCCTCCAACTCGACCTCATCAATTTTACCTCCCGTTCAATGTCGGCCCCGCTGCCTCACAGAAGCGGGGCCGCAATATGCTCAAGTTCCAACGCGTCCCCGCGCTCGCCGCAGGGCGCCCATCCCGGACCGGCCTGACTGCGGCCCTACTTCGGATCGTCGGGGTTGGACGTCGCTCCGTAGTTCACAGCCTTCAGCCAGGACTCCGGAAGCCCCGCGTTCTCCTGGTCGCCCTCCTCGGTCATGACGTAGCCGTCGCAGTACTTCCCGATCAGGCGCTCGGACAGTTTCCACCAATCCTTGGCGATCTTGTCCATGTTATCGGAGCAGTACTTCGTAAGGTACTCCGCGGCCTTCTTCGGGGACTGCTTGTAGAGCCCCTGGGCCTTCTCCTCGACGGACTTCTGGCTCGAGAACAGCGCGTTCTCGATGCGCTTCTGCTCCGCGTTGATGTCCTTGATCATGTAGTTGTACTTGAGGTTCGCCCAGTTCGAGACGAAGTTGAACGCCCACCAGGCGGAGCTGCGGTCGAAGACGTGCCGCTTGCCCTCGGAATAGGCCTTCGGCACGGAGGTCACGCCGCAGTAGATGGGCATGTACACCGACGTGGAGGCCATGTCCTCGCTGAACCAGAGGACGCCGCCGATCGGGTCCGGAAGCCAGCTGCGGGACTGGGAGACGAACGTGTAGGAGGCCCTGTAGACCGAGATGTTGCGCTCCCAGTAGACGGACTTCAGCCCCTCGGGACGCTGGTCCGCGTTCGCCCTGTAGTAGACCGGGCACTCGAACGGGCCGCCGGCCAGGGTCTTGCTGAGGTCATAGGGCGTCCCCTCGTAGGAATCCCGGTTCAGGCGAATGATGTCCTTCACGGAGAGCTTCTCGTCCGGCTTGACGAAGAGCGGGTAGATGCCCGCCGTGGGGCTCAGCTTCTGAGAGGGGGCGAAGAGGTCGAAGAAGCGCCACTCCCTGCGTCCGCAGATCGGGTAGTGCCTCTGAGAATCCGGGTCGTCATAGGCGAGGCGATAGACGAACGGCTCGCCCTCCTTCCACCAACCCTGTTCCTTGGCGAAGTCCCTGACGTTCTCGGAGTACATGAAGTTCTCCTTGTCGTCCCAGTCGATCTCGCCGATGCGGGCGCGGTTGGCGATGACGCTGATGCAGTCGTCGGGGATGCGGCGCGCCACCCAGTTGGCGCCCGGCTTGTCGCTCCCGGGCTTCCACAGCGGGCCGGGGCCGCAGATCTCGAACAGCCAGACCTCCTCGGGGTCCGCGATCGCCAGGGCCTCTCCGGAGTCCCCGTAGCCGTACTTCTCCGCCAGCTCGCCCATCAGCTTGATGGCCTCGCGGGCCGTCTTCGTCCTCTGGAGCGCCAGGACCTGAAGCTGCTCGATCACCATCCAGCCCGCGTCGCAGAAGGTCTCCTCCCGGCCTCCCCACGTGGACTCTCCGATCATGAGCTGATGCTCGTTCATGAAGGGATAGCCGACGTGGAAATAGGTGTAGGTGACCTCGGCCTGCGGGATCTCGCCCATCTTGATCAGGGGCTTCGTGGGCATCGTCTGGTAGCAGATGTTCTTCTCGATCGGGACCATCTCGCCCTTCTTGTGCTTTCCGCCCGGGACGATGCGTATCCTGTGGTCATACCACCCGTCGACGGTGTGGCTCACCATCGCGGAGCCGTCCACCGACGCCTTCTTGCCCACCATGGTGGTGGTGCAGGCCCAGGCGCTCCCGGCGACGAGCAGGACCCCTATTGCGCCGCAACGGACAACCAGTTTCTTCATCCTGCTGAACATAAAAAAACCTCCCTCATCAAACGCCCTTCCCTAAAAGACAGGGTAGGGAAAACGAAAAAACACACCGACCGACGCCCGACGGCGTCAGTCGAACGCCACCCGCTCCGCCGGGGCCTGAGACGGGTCATGGAAAAACGCCCCCACGGACTTCTCCTTCACCTCGGCGTAGCGTGGCACATCGGTGACGACCACGGCCCTGTCCGGATTCATCATCGAAAAGGTATCGACGCACTGGAGGAACGTCGAGAGATGGCGGCCGACCCGAACGTCGATGTGCCAGCCGTTCTCATCCATGGGCGCGTAGAGCAGCCCGTGCTTGCCCGCCTCCATGACGAACTCGTCCTTGCCCTCCAGCAGCAGCTTCTGGTCGGTGATGCCGCGGATGCGGTCCAGCATGGGCTCCGCGACCTCGAAAAGCAGGGACATCGCGGGCGTGTGGTCGCCGATCTCGCGGTGCGACAGGCCGTGCAGCGCCTTGGGGGAGAACTCCATGCCGATCGGGACCTCGAACTCCTGCGCCGTCAGGACCATCGAGGCCATGGTCGCGACCTCCTGGGCCTTCTCGTGGGCGACGATCGTGTTCTCGACGGGGTACTCCAGCTCCGCCTCGTGGAAGTCGATGGCCACGTCGACCTTCTGGGCGCGGATCATCTGCGCCAGGCCATAGGTCGTGCGCTCGACCAGCAGGCCGTTGGGACGCCCCGGCCAGCACCGGTTCAGGTTGCGGATGTCCATGTAGGCCAGCATCTGGCGGCTGGGGTAGTGCAGGTAGACCTCGGGGTCCGGCCAAGAGTCCAGGGGGCTCCCGGCGCGGTCGCCCAGGCGCCACGTCTTCTTGCCCCACGGAGTTTTGATGTCGTAGAGGCTGGGGTAGGCCTCCCCGTTTCGGGAGTACTGCGACCCGCTGGTGTTGGCCCGGGTCACGACGATCAGCCGCCCGGACTCCACGCGCGCGTTCTCGACCAGAACCTGCGCGGAGAGGTTCGAGGCCGGCTCCTCGGGGTGGGTCCCCCCGATCGCCAGCACGGTGCCGCCGGGCTTGCCGCTGTCGAGAATGTAGATGTTGCAGTCATTGACAGTCCCGGCCAGGGAGGGCTCGTACCGGCTGAGCTTCTGGACCTCGGTCACTCCGGGGCCCAGGACCACGGTCTCCTTGTAGTTCCGCATCCCGTAGAACTCGAGCGCGCCCCACCCCGCGGCCAGGGCGCAGACGACGAGCGCCAGAACCTTGATCGTGTTCGTCCCCGCCCCCGCTTTTCCGTCCATCTTCTCATCCATCCTGTCGTACTTCTTCTCCATCGTCATCGTCCCGGCCCCCTACTTGATGTGCAGGAAGCGCAGCACGAAGGGGATGAGGATCACCGCGTAGAGCACCGCTTCCTGGGCGCTCCGGGTCCTCCTGAAGTTCCACGCCAGGGCGCATGCGAAGAGCAGCGTCATGGCATAGTAGCCATAGTTGATCACCTGGTTGACAAAGATCATCAAAGCGTCGTTCATCGTTTCAAACCTCCAAATTCAAGCCCCGGGCGAACTGCGGCTACAGGGTCAGGAAGGCGAGCTGCTTGCTGTAGACCAGGAACAGCGTGCAGCAGATCGCGACGAACGCCATGGGCACGAGGCAGGCCACGACGAACTCGCCGAAATAGCGTCCCTTGTAGTTCAGCTCCATCACCGAGGCGCGCCCGACGACCGCCGTCGGGGGCAGGCAGTCCCCGATGGGCCAGAGCACCGACATCGCGGAGAGGGCGACGATGACATCCATGCCCTTCATGTTGAACAGCATGATCAGGGGCACGCCCAGCAGCGGAGCCACCGCGTACTGCAGGATGCCCTCCGATACGGGCAGGATGATGAAGAGCGTCGCGAAGAGCACCTCCAGGGGAAGGATCACCACGTGGAGCGAGATGACCCCGCGCGCACCGGAGAGCGCCAGCACCTGGATCAGCGCCCCGACGACGACCATGATCCCCACCAGCGGCAGCAGGTTGCGCACCGTCTGGGTCAGGATGTCCCACACGGCGAGCTTCACCGGGGAGAGCAGCCAGACGACGAACGCGGAGATCATGAAGATCATCGGCAGCCCCAGGATGGGGAAGTCGAAGGGCCGGACGCGCCCCGCCAGCAGAAGCGCGGCGAAGACCACGAACGGAGTCAGGACGCGCAGCCAGTTCATGCGCTCGGGCGGCTGGGGAAGGCGCTCCATGACGTTCTCGTCCACGGGGGCGCCGCCCCTCCCGGCCAGCCAGAACATGGAGAACAGGGCCCCGGAGATCGAGAGCACGGCCAGAGGGCCGTTGAAGCCGATATAGGGCATGTTGGCCCCCGCGGCGGCCATCATGGCCCAAAGGTTGATGGGAGGCGCAGCGGCGCTCATGGCGGCGGTCATGAAGATCGCCGCGGTTTTTCGGGTATCGTCCACCCCCATGGCGGTCAGCACGGAGCCGACCAGGGCGCCGACCGTCAGGACGCTCGTCGCCCCCGAGCCCGTCAGGGCGCCGGGGATCAGCATCACCAGGGTCAGCAGCAGAAGGCAGATGACCCGCTGCGTGCGGAACGCGCCGACGATGCGCCGGACGATGAAGGCCACTCCCCCCGACTCCTTGACCAGGGCCATGAAGAATGTGGCGCTGATGAAGATCAGACAGACGTCGAAATACGTGAAGGTCCCCTCGACGAGATGCCGTATGGGAACCTCTCCCGACCAGACCGCACCGTGGTAGGCGGCGGCGGCGATGGCCGAGGCCAGCATGGAAAGCTCCGTGGACAGCCGCAGCGCCTTCGCGATCAGAAAGACGGCAACGACAATCCCCAGAATGGTATAAGCATGATCGTACATCGGGTTCTCCCTTCCGAACAGGAAAAAGGGCGGACAGGAAAAAGGGGAACAGGGTTCCTTCGGCCCCCCTTCCCCTCGATTCTCTTCGCTTCCCTACTTCATCTCTGCGAGCTTTGCGCCGATGCCGAGGGCATCCTTGACGACAATCAGCTCCTTGCCCAGTTCCTTGGCGTAGTTCGTGAAGAACCCATCGCTGTCGCTGTCCTGAATCACCAGGATGACGTCGACCAGCGGCATGACCGCCTTGATCGTGGCCTCGTCGGAGGCGTCGGTACGCCGGGCCATGCCCTCGACGTGAGCGCCGATGACCAGGATACCCTTCGCCTTCGCCGCCTCGATCAGGGCCTTGCAGCGGGCAATCTCCTTCTCGACGTTGGTGCCGGCCGCCCCCATGCCCTTCATGCTCGTCCCCGTGGTCACGACGAGCGTCTTGCAGTCCTTGCCCCCGAGCTCCTCGGCGGTGATCGTCTTGCTGTCCTCGACCGGGGTGACCTTCGCCTGCATGGAGGACATTTTGACCATCATGGCCCCGGGGCTCTGGCCGCAGGTCGTCGCAATCATCGGAGTCTCCACCTTGGGCAGGTCCGCGGCAAAGCCGGAGGCGGACGTCAGGCAGAGGGCCAGGACCAGCAGAAACAAACCCTTACGATTCATTCACAAGATCTCCTTTCAAAATGTGGAACCAAGGATATTTATTTAAAACGACCGAACCCAAACACCCGAAAGGGCGCTAGCGGTTGTTCGTGTACTTCGCGATACTGGAGAAGTTGAGATCCCAGTAGGCCTTCTCGGCGCGGTCCATGCACTCGATGGTATACTTCGTCAGAAACTCCGACGCCTTCTCCGGGGACTCCTTATAGAGGTCGGCCGCCTGCTTCTCCACCTCGGCCTGTCTCTTGAAGAAGTCGTCCTCAATGGGGTTCCTCACGGCCTCGAGGTCCTTGATGGCCTCCTGGTAACGCCAGTTCACCACGTCGTCCTGGAGCATGAAGGCCCACTGAGCGCAGTCCAAACTCAGCTTGTCGCGGTCGAAATTGGACTTCCAGCTCTCCTTCGTGTCGCGGGTTCCGGTGTAGACAGGCACGTAGAGGGTATGGGCCGGGTTGTCGTACCCGAACCACATCACGCCGCCCACCGGCTCCGGCAGGTCCTTCCGCATCTGGGAGACCCAGCTATAGGCACAGGCGTTGGTCGCGATGCTTCGGGAGTAGGGGATCTTCAGCAAGTTGCGCTGCAGGCGGGTGGGGAAAGGGGTCGTCAGCGGGCTGAGCTCCGCAGCGCCATCCTTGCCCTCCACGATCCAGGCGGGGTCCAGCGTCATATCGAAGGGGCTACCCTGGTGGTAGCTGCGGATGAAACCCATGATGTCGCGGACGGAAAGCTTCTTCTCCGGCTTGATGGAGAAGGGGTAGGCGTTGACGGGCGCGTAGGGGTCCCACTCGCGGCTCGGCGCGAGGGCCTTGTGGATCGTGTAGAGGCGGTTGCGGATCCAGAGGGAGCTCAGGGCCCAGTTGTCGTTGCCCGTAGCGGGGGAGTAGGCGGCCTGAAAGTCGAAGGGCTGGCCGCTGTCGGGATCGTAGAGCTTGTTGTCGATGGCGTGCTGCATGTAATTGTCCGAAACGATGAAGTTCTTCGTATCCTTGGGGTCGATGAAGCGGATGCGCGCGATGTTGGGGACGACCACAACCTCGTCGTCCGGCACACGCTGGGCTGCCCACACGGAACCCGGCTTGCCGCTCTCCTGCGTCCAGCCGAAGCCCGTGCTGAACACGTGGAATATCCAGGCCTCGTCCGGGTCGGTGATGGTGAGACATTCACCCTCAGTGCCGCAGGAGGGCATGAACCCGTACTTCTGCGAGAGCTCGCCGATGACCTGAATGGCCTCCCGCGCCGTCCTGGCGCGCTGCAGCGCGAGGACCTCCAGCTGCTCGATGGCCAAGAGCGCCTTGCCGCCGGGCACGGTCTTCAGGATCTCCTTCTGGCCGATCGTGGTCTCCCCGATGGCGACGCGGTGCTCGTTCATCGCGGGGTATCCGACGTGGAAGTAGCCGTAGGTCTCAGCGACTTGGGGGATCTCCCCCACTTTGACCCAGCCGCCCGGCTCCTCGCCGACGATGTTGCGGTAGACGTCCATGCTGGTCCCCGCAGGGTACTTCTGGCCGGGGATGAAGCGGATCTGGGCATCGTAGTAGGCCCCGTCCGCCGTATGGCAGGTCATGACGGATCCGTCGACGGACGCATCCCTGCCTACCACCACGTCGGTACAGGCCAGTGCAGCGGAAAACGACAGCAAACACAACGCCGAACACAGAAACGTGCGGAACAAGCTACGTCTGGAACGAAACATGCCAAAGATCTCCTTTTCTGAGTCATACGATGGAAAAGAAAATGATCGCCGCCGGGAACCGGTCGGCCCGACCGCCCTTCGTCCGTGTCTCCCGATCCCCTTCATTATATCAGTTATATCAGCCTTGTTCCGACACTTCATATCTCCAAGGAAGCGCTGAACAAAGGAAAAAGAATACGTAAATTTTTCTCGTTATGTCAAAATTGTCAAATAACAATCGAACACTCGACGGTCCTCGGTCATTCCCCTTCCCAGGTCCAGCGGCGGTGCGTCGCCATGACCAGAGCGAACAGCGCCAACCCGAGGATCGACGCCATGGCGGAGCCGCGTGCGGCGAACTCCGGCCTTCGCTCCTCCCAGCCTATCCCCTCCGCCTCCGCCAGGACGCGCAGGTTCAGGAGATACAGGACGGGACGGCCCGCCCTCAGGGCCATGCCGATCACCCCGTTTCCGGCGTGAGGCCCTTCCCCCGGCGCGAGCACCCCCGGCACGAGGCTCATCGCCGCGGGGTCCGTCCCGATGTTGCCCTCCGCCCCGCCAACGCTGACGACCAGCTTCGCGGGGGCCTCCGAACCGTCCCCGTCGATCAGGCGCATCTTGCGGTCGATCGCCTCGTCCAGCGTCGCGTTGCGGAACAGCTCCACGCCGTCCGAGCAGGCCGCCTCCGCCAGCAGCACCCTGGCCTCCTCCGGCATCCCGAGGCCGTTCTCCTCCTCGCCGCCCAGGGTGTAGAAGGCGGGCTTCGCATCGAGCCCAAGGAAACCGCCCCGCCGCAGTATCCCGGCAAGGACGGGCCAGGGGGCCTCCGGTCGGTTGGCCCCCCAGGTGGACGAGCCCAGCGAGACGGCGAGGCCGACGCGCAGTCCGCGCGCCTCCGCCGCCGCCAGCACGGAGTAGAGCAGCCCCGGAAAGGACGACGAGGCCAGGACCACGATGCGGTCCCCCTCCTTCAGCCCCTGAGCGTCGAACCAGCGCAGGGCCCGGACGGCCCACAGGGGGTCCGTGGCGCATCGCTTGGCCTCCAGGGAGCCGAGCGTGGTCGTCGTCACACTCCACTCGACGCCGATGAAGCCGCTTCGATACGGGTCGGGCCCTACATCCGGGGAGATCCCCCCCTGCTCCAACGCGTCCCACAAAAACGCCTGAGCGAACTCCACCTTATGATAAAGTCGGGACTCCTCCGCGCTCAGCGGCGTCTTCTGCGCGCTCTGCACGGCCCAGAGGGCGCACAGCGCCGCGGTCAGGAGCATGAGCCGCGCCGGGGCCCCCGGGCCGAGGAGCGTCCCGAGCCGCCAAAACCGCCTCATCCCGTCACACCCCGGATCAAGCCTGCAGCAAGCACCGCCGCGACGGTGCAGGACAGCGCGCCGCAGAGGGTCATCGCCGCACCCTGCCGTTCCGCGTCCGCGGCGATGAGCCCCGGAACGACCCAACCGATCCCGAGCGACGGGGGGACGAACGGTGCCAAAGCGAGGCGCACGGCCAGCGCCAGCAGCATGGCGGCCCCCGCCCGCTCGCGCCCGTACAGCCCGAGGAAGCGGGCCAGCAGGCCCAGAGGAGCGGCAAGGAGAACGCCCAGCAGCAGGGCCAGCCCGACGCGGTGCGGCGAGGCGGCATGAAGGGCCAGCAGCCCCGGCGTGATCAACCCGCCGCAGCCCCAGCCCGTCCGCCGGCCCCAGACCAGCCCGAACAGGACTCCGAGCCCGACGACGAGCCCCTCCCGGAGGACCAGGGATGCGGCCGGGGCCGGGACAAGGAACAACTCGTTCATGACAGCCTCACATCCTCACATCGGGCCAGAAACTCCAGCGGCCACCCGGCGACGTTGCCGCAGGCGAAGACCCGGCCGCGCCCCCGGCGCCACGCCTCGAACGACGTCGCGTCCCTGATGCCGTCCTCCCAGCTCAGACGCGCGAACGGGGCGAAGGGGAGCGTGAAGAAAGGGCCCCTCGTCCGGGTGAAGACGGTCCGTCTCCAGGGCCGTGACGCTATCCAAGGCAGGAAGCCGCGCAGCCGCTCGGGACGGTCCGGGCGGTGGTGGTACAGCAGCGTCGTCTCCGAAGGGTTCCAGCCCGTCTCCCCGAAAAGGCGCCCGGTGCTCTCCGCCTCGTTGGCGGAGAAGGCCGCGGCCAGCAGGTCCTCCCCCTCCCCCAGCACCCGGAAGTCCGCGATGTCGGGGGACAGGGCCGCCATCTCCAGCCGCGCGGCGGAGAGCCGTTCCGCGGGGATCCCGCAGAGCGAGAGCGCGTGGAGCGCGAGAGCCAGGTTCGCCTCACGGTGCGAGGCCGGCGTTTCCGGTCCGGACAGGATGTGCAGCGGACAGCCGCGCTCACGCAGAAGGCTCGTCAGCCCCGGATGAGCGGTCTCCGGTCCGCCAGCCACCGGGACGCCGCGCGGCACCCCTTTCGTCAGGGCGCGCGCCGCCCCCTCGATGCCCGGCCCCCAGGCCTCCGCATGGTCGGACCGCAGCGTCGTCCACACCACCAGAGTCGGACGCAGCCAGGCTCCCGCAGCCTCCTGAAGCTCCGGGGCGACGGCGCTGTTCTCCATGACGACGGCATCCGTGCCCCGCGGGACCTGCGCGAGCCACCAGCGCATCTCCCGGACGTGAGCCGGCGCGGCGCGGCGGATCGTCCGGCAGCCCGATGGGGACAGTTCGCGCGGGAGGACCCCCGTGATGCGCGCACAGGACCTGAGGCCACACGCAAGGAGCCCCGCGTGCAGCAGGCGAACGAGACTGCTCTTGCCCCGCGTCCCCGTGACGAGGACGCGCAAAGGAACGGAACTGGGATCGAACGACGCGGACAATGAACAGCCTCCCCATCCTGATTGCCGTAGGCGCGGGCACGAACGGCCCCGAAACACCCGTTCATTGTACTCCGTTTTCGAAAAGAGAGCCGTAACGGCTCGAAAAAGTTTCGGCGCCGGGGAGTTTTACGGACGGCGCGGAGAGCGGCTTTATGCTATGCTTTTGACACATTTTGAAGGGCAAGGAGTGTTATTCATGATCATCAACGTGAACGAATTGGCGTCTCTGTTCTCGGACATCGGCAGCTGGATCGGCATTCTGCTCATCGTGCTGCTGATCCTGTCCTCGTCCGTCAGGATCGTGCCGGAGTACAAGCGGTTGGTCATCTTCCGGCTCGGACGGCTGGCCGGCAGCCGCGGGCCCGGCATCGTCTTCCTCATCCCGGTCATCGACCGCCCCGTAAGCGTGGACCTGCGCATCCTGACCATGGACGTTCCCGTCCAGGAGGTCATCACCAAGGACAACGTGCCCATCAAGGTCAACGCGGTCGTCTACTTCCGGGTCCTGGACCCGTCCCACTCCGTCGTCGAGGTCGAGAACTACGTTCTGGCCACCAGCCAGCTGGCCCAGACCACGCTGCGTTCCGTCGTCGGGTCCGTGGAGCTGGACGAGGTGCTCTCCTCCCGCGAGAAGATCAACCACGAGCTCCAGAAGATCATCGACGAGCGCACCGACCCGTGGGGCATCAAGGTGAGCGCCGTCGAGGTCAAGGAGCTGGAGCTGCCCGAGGGCATGAAGCGCGCCATGGCCCGCCAGGCGGAGGCCGAGCGCGAGCGGCGCGCCAAGATCATCGCCGCCGAGGGCGAGCTCCAGGCCGCCACGAAGCTCTCCGAGGCCGCCAAGCAGATGGAGGTCTCGCCCGTGACCCTGCAGCTCCGCTACCTCCAGACCATCCGGGAGATCGGCGCCGAGAAGAGCTCGACCACGTTCTTCCCCATCCCCATCGACCTGGTGCGTCCGTTCGTCGAACGGGCCTTCGGCGGCACCCAGGAGAAGCGCTCCCCGGAAGCGCCGCGCGGCGACGCCTGATGTGTCCGAGCGAAGACCCCCTGACCATGAAATAGCGTATCGACGGCCGGACCGTCAGCGAATCCCTGAAGGCGAGATCTGCCGCAAACCTGCGGTCCGGTTGTTTTTACCAAATGTCGAATGAATGGAGGAGTCTTTTACGGGGCTGGATTCTCAAGCCAAGCCCTAAAATATTTCTGTTCCTTCTCTTTATTGCTCTTTCCCATAACAATCACCTCTTCTCGTCTTCTTTAATGACTTTCAGGTACCCCGCCTTGAAATCGTCTGTCTTGTAATTTCCTATATGCTTCGCCTTTGACGTCGTGACATTGAGAATGCCGCCCTTCACCTCAGACGTCACTCCCGGAAACCGGAAGCAGACTTCTTCGGGGAGGGGAATCCAGTTCCCCTCCTTGTCAAACAACCCCGCTTTCTTCTTTCTAAGGTTTTGCACAGCCAGATACCCCTCGCTGTACAACCCGTATGGATTGGCATCGAACGTAAAGAGGAGCTTACCCTCCGTATCGATGACGCCATAACCGGAGTACCAATCTGAACTGCCCCATTTCGGGGGCATCAGGACAATCGCCCTTCCCTCGGAAAAGCAGTAGCAATAGGGAAGGCTTCCCGATCCAAGATAATCCGAATCGCCATCTACAGGAATCCCCAGGAACTGAAAGTCGATGACGATGTCTCCGCTCAGGTTGACGAACCCCACCTTGCCGTCCTTTTGAAGACCGATTAAGGGGTCCTCCCCGCAGTACAGGCGCTCGTACTTCGGCTCCGCAACCCATTCCCCACGCTCGTTGAGAAGGCCTCGCATCTGCCCTGTCTTCACAGCCTGCAAGTTATATTGAGGATAAAAAGGGGCTGTATCCAAAGAAGGAATATCAAACACAAAATCGACAACGGTCTCGCCTTTTTTGTTGATGAAACCGTATTTTCCGTCCTTGCCGACGCCCCCCAGGTCCCCGACAAAGCCTCCGGCCCACTCGTACTGGAAGGGAATTGCAAGGTTTCCTTCCGTGTCAATAAAACCGTATCTATCGTTTTTTCGTACAGCGGCCAAGCCGCTGGAAAAGTAACCTACAGCGTCATATTCAGAGGTA